>CAZAGA010000010.1:0-24441 GCA_964484335.1 uncultured Anaerolineaceae bacterium | reverse complement strand
CCTACTGTGTGGCGTCTGGAGCTTATGTAATGTTTGGCGGCCATTCACCAGTTGGGGGTATGCCAGACCGGGTGATTGAGAGCGACGCTGTCTCCGAATATATTAGTAGCGGTTGGGAGAAGATCTATGGCGGAAAACTAGAATTTATTGACAGCCCAGACGAGATGATCCGCCGGACCCTCGACCACATCGATAAAAAACGGGCTAACCTTGGCCTCGCGGCTTATGATCCGCAGCAATTTGGCAAGAGCGGCGATAAACGGATGTTGGAGCTGGAAACTCTTCCAATTGAGCTTCGCCGGGAACAGATTTACGGCGCTGCGGCAGATTAGGAGTATAGACAATGTCTAAATACATCGCAACCCGCGCAATTCGTGGCGCGAACTCATTGGTATCTGAGGCTGAACTCATGCTTCAGAAAGCCTTGTCAGACAAAGGGCCTAATACACCGGTAGCCTTCCCAAATACAGCTTATTACCTGCCCACAATTTTTGGCATGACCGGAATGGCGGTAGAAACGCTCGGACAACTGGCTTCCGTCCTGGTACAGGCGCGTGAGCTGCTCCACCCGGTTCCATCGAATAAAAATTGGACCCCTTACCTGGGTGAAACCCTTGATTGCGGCATGGCGACTCTGCTGGCCGCTGAAACGATTGAGGCGATCCGCTTCATCTATGGTTTGCAGCCTGAGCCGATGCCCGGTTTTAACCTGGCCGGAGGGACGGCTTTCACCAGCCCCGATGCGGGTGCTGGGGGAACTGGCCTGGATGGCCATTTGAATGGTCCGATCGATGATATCCAGCTCCGTTCGTGGGGTATTCAATTGGTCGATGGCCGGATGCCCGGTTTTGCCGCGATTGTCGGTTGTGCCAAATCTAACCAGGTAGCAGTTAAGATCGTCCGAGAGCTCCAAAAACGAAATATTCTGACCTTCCTTTCGGGCAATGTCAATGGCCGGAGCATCATCCACCAATTGAACGAGGAAGGCGTAGAGCTCGGATACGATACCTACACGGTGCCCTTTGGTACAGATACGATCAGCGCAATCTATGCCCTGGGCTTTGCGGTCCGCTCAGCCCTGACCTTCGGTGGAAAGAAAGGTGGCCAGGCGCGCGATATACTGCTCTACAACCGGGAGCGCGTGTTTGCTTTTGTCCTCGCGCTCGGTGAAGTCGATGATCTCAAGTATGCCGCTGCAGCCGGAGCGATTAATTTTGGTTTTCCGGTAATTGCAGACACGGTTATCCCAGAAATTCTTCCCACTGGCGTGACCAGGTACGAGCACGTGGTCAGCTTGCCCTTCAACGAGATTGCTGGGAAAGACGACCTCGAAAAAGCAGAGCGGTTGGTGCAAAAATGCATCGAAGTCCGTGGTGTCAAGGTCAAAGTCGCTGATGTCCCGGTTCCCGTTCCGTATGGCTCTGCCTTTGAAGGTGAAGTCGTTCGGAAATCAGATATGCGGGTCGAGTTTGGCGGTAAATACTCGCGCTGTTTTGAATATTTGCACATGGCGCCTCTGGATAAAGTCGTTGATGGCCAGGTGACTGTGGTCGGATCAGATTTCTCCAACCTGCCGGCCCAGGGCCATATGGATATGGGAATCGTTGTGGAAGTAGCTGGCCGCCAAATGCAAGAAGATTTTGAACCGGTCCTCGAACGCCAGATCCATTACTTTGTCAATGGAGCTTCAGGCATCCAACATATTGGACAGCGTGATATTGCCTGGATCCGAATTTCGAATGCGGCAGCCGAGAAAGGCTTTACCCTCGAGCATTTTGGAAAAATTCTCCATGCTCGGTTTAAAACCGACTTTGGTGCGATCGTCGATAAAGTCCAGGTAACGATCTTCACGGATCCTGAGAAAGTGCAAGAGTGGTTGGGTAAGGCGCGCGCAACGTATGATTACCGTAATAAGCGCCTGGCTGACCTGACCGATGACAAAGTTGAGGAATTTTATTCCTGCACCCTCTGCCAGTCTTTTGCTCCGAACCACGTCTGCGTGGTTTCTCCGGAACGGCTTGGCCTGTGCGGGGCGTATAACTGGTTGGACTGCAAGGCTTCGTACAATATCAATCCAACTGGGCCTAACCAACCGATCAAACTCGGTAAACCGATTGACAATTCCAAGGGTTACTGGACCGGCACCAACGATTATGCCCAGGTCGGCTCACATGGCGTAGTCAACGAAGTAGCCATGTATTCGATCATGGAGAACCCTATGACCGCCTGTGGTTGTTTCGAGTGCATCGTGATGCTGATCCCCGAAGCGAATGGCGTCATGGTGGTCAGCCGCGAAGATACCAGCATGACTCCAGCCGGCATGACCTTTAGTACGCTGGCTGGCATTGCCGGCGGTGGGTTACAAACTCCGGGTGTGATGGGCGTCGGTAAATATTACTTGCTGAGCCCGAAGTTCATCCTGTCTGATGGTGGCTTCAAGCGGATTGTCTGGATGAGCAGCATTCTCAAGGAAACCATGGCAGATGAACTCCAGGCAGTTGCCATTCGCGAAGGCGATCCGGACCTCATTGAAAAGATCGCCGATGAACGAAATGTCAGCACGGTTGATGAATTGATGGTCTGGATGGAAGAACACGGTCATCCTTGCCTGGTAATGGATCCGATGTTCTAGGTCGAAGCCGTGAAACGCGTTGGGCGGGGCGCGTTGATGGATCAATCAGTTTTGCGATAAGGAGATGAAATCCATGTCCATCGAAATGGTCAAGGATAAGTGGCCGGGAACTGTCCGTGAAATCAGCCTGGGGGCTACCCAGGCTGAAGGCGGCAGCCGGTCGAAGAAAGTTATCGTGGGAGGGCACAAAACACTGCCATTCATGCACTTGGAAGGGGAGATTACTCACAGGCCGGTAGTCGCAGTCGAAATCAAAGACCGTCGTCCAGACGATTGGTCTCCTCTCTTGATGGAGGCCTGGGATCAGGTCATGGATGATCCGGCTAAATGGGCTCAAGCCGCCGAAGCGGCTGGCGCCGATCTCATCCAGCTTAGCCTCAGCTTGACAGATAACCAGGACAAACCGATTACCCCGGCCGGAGCGCTCAAAGTGGTCAAGTCTGTGCTGGAAGCCTGCAGTCTGCCCTTGATTGTGTTCGGCCCTGGACAACCGGAGATCGACAATGACTTGCTGGTTGCGATTTCGGAAGGTACCAAAGGCGAACGGCTGTTGCTGGGCGTTTGTGAAGATAAAAATTATCGTACCATTGTGGCAACCGCAATGGCCAACGGACACCTGGTGAATGCACGTACCCCGATGGACGTGAACCTGGCCAAGCAATTGAATATCTTGATCAGCGACATGGGGCTTCCGGTTGACCAGATCATTATGGATCCGGGCACGGGTAGCCTGGGCTATGGCATCGAATATGGATATTCGGTGATGGAACGCCTGCGCCTGGCGGCTCTTCAGGGTGATGGAATGACTCAATTTCCGATGCTTGTGACGCCAAATGTTGAAGCCTGGAAGGCCAAGGAAGCCAAGATTGGCGATGGCGTTCCGTCAACTTGGGGCGATTGGCTGGAAAGAGCAATTGAATGGGAAGTCTTGACTGCCATGGCTTTAGTTGAAACCGGCGCAGATATCATCGTTCTGCGTCATCCTGCCAGTGTAAAACGCATCAAAGTAGCCATCGAGGGTTTGATGGCCGCGCCACACTTGGCATAAGGAACAGGAGATAAGACAATGGCGCTCTCTGGTATACAAATTTATAAACTCCTGCCGCAGACCAATTGTAAGGAATGCGGTTTCCCGACCTGCCTGGCTTTCGCGATGAAACTTGCGGCCAAGCAAGTTGAGTTATCCTCCTGCCCTTATGTCAGTGAAGAGTCAAAAGCCCAATTGGCCGAATCAGCTGCTCCGCCGATCCGTTTGGTCACCCTGAAAGCAGGTAGCAACGAGATCAAGGCTGGCAATGAAGTCGTCTTATTCCGTCACGAGAAGACTTTTTATAATAAACCTGGTATGCTGATCAAGCTGCCAGATAGCCTTCCCACCGCTCAGATCGAAGAAAAGGTTAAGCTGGTTGACCAATACAAGGTGAACTATGTTGGCATCGAGTTGTTCCTAGATGGTTTTGCGGTTGAAGATACCACTGGCGACCCTGGACAGTTTGGTGAAGCGGTTGCAGCCGTCCGGCGGGCCAGCCAACGCCCCATCGTCTTAATCAGCCCGAATCCAAAAACGATCCAGGCTGGTTTGCAGCAACTCAACAACGAAATCCCCTTAATTGTTGGGGCGAATGCCCACAACTGGGAAGCGATGGCTGACCTGGCTAAAGGGGCAAAAGCGGCTCTGACGGTTGCAGGCAGCACCCTCGATGAGCTGGCAGATCTGGTGGAAAAAATTAAAGCCAAGGGTGTTGAAGATCTGGTTCTGAATCCGGAAGCCCCAAACTTGAGTACCTGGTTGACGCTTTCGACCCAGATCCGCCGCCTGGCAGTGAAGAAAAACACCAAATCGCTGGGTTTCCCAGTAATTGCGTTTCCGGCCGATTCATCCGATGCGGCTCAGGCAATCACCAAGTACGCAGGTTTTGTCGTTTTAAATGAGTTCACCTCAGCCTTGGCCTATGCCCTGCTGGTTCTTCGCCAAAATATCTACACCGATCCGCAAAAACCGATCCAGGTCCAGCCCGGGATCTATGAAATCAATAACCCCAAGCCGGATAGCCCGGTCTTGGTTACCACCAACTTCAGCATCACTTACTTCAGTGTTGCGAATGAGGTGGAGGCCGCAGGGCTGCCTGCCTGGTTGGTAGTTTGCGATGCAGAAGGAATGAGCGTCCTAACAGCCTGGGCAGCCGGAAAGTTTGATGCGGAACGTATAGCCAAGAGCATCAAAGGCTTCAAAGTGGCAGATAAGGTCAGCCGCCAGCGTTTAATCATCCCAGGCCATGTTGCGGTCCTGTCGGGTGAATTAGAAGCTGAGTTACCGGACTGGGAGATTCGAGTTGGCCCGCGTGAGGCGCTGGACCTGCCCAAGTTTATGAAAACAGCTTTGTGAGCGAACATCTCGTCACGTTCGATGTTGGACACGGACCCGTCAAGGTCCCCACCGGCACGCTGTTGAGTGAAGCAGCGCGCCTGGCTGGGGTTGAAATCACCCAACCGTGTGGAGGGCAGGGACGCTGTGGCCGGTGCACCGTTCAGGTCGTTGATGGAGCGGTGCGCCGCCGCAGCACGTTGCGCCTTTCACAGGCTGACGTAGAGAATGGCTTTGCCCTGGCCTGCCAGACCGTTATCGAGGGCGATGTTTCTGTTGTCGTTCCCCCGCAGGAAAAAATCGAGCGTCGCTTGACCACCGACCGGACGGTTGCAGAAATCACTGTCCCGTTTGGATATAACCCCTTGCGTTCTCAGACCGTCCAGCGCGTGCATTTGAGTATGCTGCCGCCAAGCCTGGATGATCAAATGGATGATCTCAGTCGCTTGAGGCTGGCGTTACGCCAACAGGCCGGTTTTACCAACGTGAACCTGTCCTTGGCAATGCTGCGCCAAATTGGCCGCATCCTTCGGGACAGCGATTGGGAGGTAACTGCGGTTCTCGATGTTCAAGAAGTGCTGGGCGGCGGTGGTTTACAGGAATACTTGATCGCTTTGCTCCCAGGCCACATCCCCCCAACGATTCCGATGTGGGGGATTGCAGTGGATATTGGGACTACGACTGCAACCGTTTGGCTGGTGGACTTGATCAGCGGTGAGGTGAAGGCTCAGGTTTCCGATTACAACGCCCAGGTTTCGCGGGGTGAGGATGTGATTTCCAGGATTGTGTACAGCGGAAAAGACCATGGTCTGGAAGAGTTACGCCGGTTAATCTTGGACACTTTGACGCAGTTGATCGAACAGGCTTGTAAGCGGGTGGTCGGGTATCGGGTCACTCCCACCGATATTTTCAAAGCAACCATTGCGGCGAATAGCACCATGATGCATTTGCTGCTGGGCATCCCGCCCGCTAGCATTCGCCTTTCACCCTTTGTGACTGCAGTCAACCGGCTGCCCTTGGTTAGCGCCAAACAAGTCGGCCTAAAGATAAATCCAGAAGGCGTTGTTGATTGTCTTCCTGGAGTTGCTAGTTATGTTGGCGCAGATATTACTGCGGGCGTGTACTCGTCTGGTATGGACCAGACCGACCTGCTTACCCTTTTCATGGATGTTGGCACAAATGGTGAGATCGTTCTGGGCTCCCGGGAATGGCTGGTGACTTGCGCCTGTTCGGCTGGCCCGGCGTTTGAAGGCGCTGGGGTGCTGCATGGTATGCGGGCGACGCGTGGGGCGATCGAAGAAGTCTGGGTCAACGGTCAAAATTATGAGCCTACCTTCCGAGTAATTGGCGGGGGCAAGCCACGCGGCATCTGCGGCAGTGGGTTGATCTCCTTGCTGGCAGAATTGTTTATGACCGGCGTGGTGGATAAGGCTGGTAACCTGAATACACACTTCGATACACCTCGGATCCGGGATGGCGAGAATGGACTGGAATATGTCCTGGCCTGGGGGCATGAAGCCGAAAATGGCCGCGATATTGTCATCACTCACGTGGATATTGATAACTTGCTGAGAGCTAAGGGCGCGATTTATGCTGGCTACAGCATCCTGGCGGATAGCGTTGGAGTGCCGATGGACTGGATTGAACAGATGTTGATCGGCGGTTCCTTCGGAAAGTATATTAATGTGGAAAAAGCCGTTCAAATCGGCTTATTGCCGGACATGCCCTGGGAACGTTTCCAATTTCTTGGTAACACCTCGGCGCGTGGCGCTTACTATGCCTTGCTTGACCGCGATGCGCGCTTACGAATTGATGACATTGCCGCGCGCATGACCTACGTCGAGCTATCGGCAGATAACTCTTTCTACGATGCTTTTATGTCGGCTTTATTCCTGCCGCATACCGACTTGGCGAAATTCCCAACAGTCGTTGCTGCACGGGAAAACCGGCTGGTCATAAATCAAACGGATTGAATTCAAAAAAGGATGGACCCATGTATATCATTGGCGAAAACATACACATAATATCTGAGAAGGTCAAAGAAGCACTGGCCCAGAAAGATGGTGCATTCTTCCAGGAACTGGCTGTCAAGCAGGTTGAAGCTGGCGCGCAAGCGCTGGACTTAAATCTCGGGCCGCGTAAAAAAGATGGCGAAGAAGTATTTCCCTGGCTGGTGGAATTGGTAGAAAAGGTTGTCGATGTGCCACTAAGCTTTGATACGACGAACCTGGCTGGAATTGAGGCTGGATTAAAGAAGGTCACCAAGGCGCAACCATTTATTAATTCTACTTCCGCAGAGCCAGAGCGGTTGGAAAGAGTTCCCCTGCTGGCAAAGAAGTACAATACTCGCCTGATCGCCCTGACGATGGGCTCCTCCGGAATCCCGGTGGCAGCGGATGAGCGGGTCAATATTGCGGTTGAGACGCTGATCCCACGCATGTTGGAAATCGATTATCCGATGGAGAATCTCGTCATTGACCCGTTAGTGTTGACGGTTTCTGGCTGCCAGCAATACTGCCCGCAGCTAATTGAAACCGTTCGTACACTCCAATACGCTTGGGATCCTGCACCGACCATTTCGGTAGGCCTTTCGAATGTCTCGAATGCAGTACCGATCCAGAATCGAGCTCTAATCAATCGTACTTACTGCGCGATGTTGATGGGGGTCGGCCTGCAGATGATGATCGGAAATCCCATGGATGATAAACTGAAAGAAACGATCCGCGTGATCGAGACTCGTGATGAGAGCACATCCGTCGGGCGGCTTTATCTCAAAATTGCTGACCGGATCGCGAATATGGAAGAACCAACTTTTGAAGATGTCGATCTAAGCGATCCGGAACAGGTCGCAATTTGGAAAACAGTTCAAATTCTGCTTGACAAAGTGATTTATGCGGATGGGTATCTGGACTAGTTGATTAAATTTAGGAGGTAGATATGCCTGGATTTACGCCCGGTCGGAGATGGCAGCCGCCCTTCCGACCATTTAAGAATGACCCGGCGGGCGCTAAAGCCTTAGAGGCGGTAGAACGAGCGATCAAAGGTCCGTTGTTTGGCTGCCGAATGTGCGGTAATTGTTTGCTCCAGGAGACAGCCTTCATCTGCCCGATGGAGTGCCCCAAAGGCGTGCGTAATGGACCATGTGGTGGTTCGACAGAAGAAAAGTGTTATGTCGATGAAACCCGACCATGCATCTGGTACAAAATTTATGATCGCTCGTTTAAGATGGGTCGAGAAGAAAAATTGCTAGAGGTGCTTCCTCCCCTGGATTGGAACAAAGTAGGAGGGGAGACCTGGGGCGATGTAGCCCACCAGATCCGGCAGATCGGCACCAAGAAAGTATTCACTGGTTTACTGACCCGCGATGTTGGAAAACGGGTCGAGACCTGGGAATCGGTCTTCCAGCCGGTCCGGCAACCTGATTGGTGGAAGGGTGACGCGCAGTATCATCCCCCAGCTTATACCGAACCGGTTTCCGAGTTGGAGCGCCGTTTAAAGGCAGGAGAATTCGTTGTCACCGCGGAAGTTGCCCCACCTCTCACAACCGCGACCAAAAAGCTTAACCAGAACATCGAAATGGTCAAGCCGTATGTCGCAGCCATCAACTTCACCGATTCACCTTCTGCCACGCCTCGCATGGCCAGTTGGGCTTGTTCAACGATGGCGATCCAAAATGGCGCTGAACCGGTCATGCAGATTGCAGCTCGCGATCGGACTCGGGTTGGTCTACAGGCCGAAGTGTTGGGCGCCAACGCGCTAGGCGTGCGCAATGTCCTCTGCCTTTCCGGGGATAGCATGAAGATGTCGCCGGAACCTCGTGGTCGGATGGATATCGTCGATTTGGATTCAATCCAGATGCTTTGGGTGCTGCGCCGGATGCGTGATGAAGGGATTTACTTGGATGGCCGGACTATGAAATTCCCCCCAAAGTTCTTCCTGGGGGCCGCAGCTTCGCCGTTTGCGTCTGAACCAAAATTTCAGGCCTTGCGCGAGCATAAGAAAGTTAATGCTGGCGCGCAATTCTTCCAAACCAACCTGGTTTATGATCCGGACCACCTGGAAATCTGGTTGAATGAGCTGGCCAAGCGGGACATCCTGGATAAGGTGTACATCTTGGTCGGGATTACGCCCCTAAAGAGCCTGAAGATGGCCCAGTACATGGATAAAGATGTTCCAGGGGTCTTTATACCTGAGAAAATTCTTAAGCGCATGGAATCTGCAGGCGATGGCGCAGAAGAAGAAGGTGTCCAAATCGCGTTAGAGCTGATAGAAGCGGTTAAAGGAAAACAAGGCGTCAATGGGATTCATTTGATGGCTGTCAATTGGGAAGAAATCGTGCCGCGGATTGTCCAGGAAGCTGGATTGCTGAAACCAGCGTAATAACTTACAAAGTAGGCTTTGTCAGTTGCTTTTTGTTCCTGGTTGTCCTACAATAAGATTAAATTCGAATGGAGGTAAATATGCCAACTGATAAAAAGAAATTGACAATCCCTCAACTGTTTAAGAAAGCAGAGGAGGGCAAGCCAATCACCTGGCTGACTTGTTACGATTATCCGACTGCCTATCTTCAAGAACAAGCTGGGATTGACATGATCCTGGTCGGTGATAGCCTGGGCATGACGATCCTGGGTTACGAAAGCACTCTACCGGTGACGATGGATGACATGATCCGCCATTCACAAGCGGTCCGGCGCGGTGCTCCAAATACATTTGTGATTGGGGACATGCCCTATATGAGTTACCAGCCTTCTGTCGAGACTGCGATTCGGAACGCCGGGCGCTTTATGGCAGAAGCCGGATGCGATGCGATCAAGCTCGAGGGTGGGGTAGAAATGGCGGATCGAATCCAGGGAATCGTTCGCGCCGGGATCCCGGCAATTGGGCACCTCGGACTGACGCCGCAAAGCGTGAGCGCCCTCGGTGGTTTCAAAGTCCAGGGTAAAGGTGCCGCCCAGGCCAGGAAGATTGTCGATGCTGCCAAGGCGCTGGAACAGGCCGGTGCTTTCATGATCCTGCTCGAGATGGTGCCTGACCGCTTGTGCCAGCTGATCACTGAACGGGCTGAACATTGTATTATTATGAGCCTGGGGTCAGGTCCGAATGCCCACGGTCAACTTTTGATCTACCACGACATGTTTGGCCTCTACCCGCGCTTCAAGCCGCGCATGGCCAAGGTCTTTGGAAACGCAGGCGAAGTGATCTTGAACGGCCTGAAAGGGTATGTCCAGGAAGTCAGCGAGAAGACTTTCCCTCAACCAGAAAACTGGTTTGGGATGCCAGATGACGAATTTGATGAATTGCTGAAGGGTCTCTAACCCTCTGGAGATATGAACATGACCGAATCGTTGCGAGAATTGTTAAAAATTCCAGTTCAGCGACTGGAAGATCTAAATGCGATTTTGCTAAATCCAGACACCCAGGTAATTAATGACCTCCTGGCGGTCGTTGAAAAATACGGTACCCCAGAGGAGATTAATCGAAAAGCGGCTGAGGCGCGTAAACTGCAGAACCTACTGGCCCGCGTAGAGGCGATCAAACCGGAATATCTACCTGATTTACAATGGCTGGCCGAGCAGCGCGAACGGAAGAGCTTTATCTCCGTCGAAGAATATCGCCGTAAAGTGCTTGGCCCAAAAGCAGATGGGATGCAGTTTAAGGATGAATTCGCAGTTACCCTGGAAATCAGCGCCGCCCAATATTTCCCCTGGATCATGGCTGCAGCCCGGAAGACACTGGCAGAGCGAACCCTGATGCCTGGTCGGTTTATCAAAGTTCGGAAAATGAAAGAGCAAGAAGCAGATGGAGATTTAGCCGCAATTGCTGCTGCAATGGAGATCATCGGGGCGAGCTATGTCGAGACCTTAGATACCAAGGGCACGGATGGATCGAATGTCCATCTCGGCGGACCTGCAACAATCACCGGTTATTTTGGGGGAGTTGGCCAGCCAAATCATTACCCTTTAAAATGGGTTGATGAATTTCTGTATTACTACACCAACTATGGAGTACGGCAGGTCCTAAACGTTAACTCCGGCACAGTGTTGGCAGGCTATCTGCTCTATCGCCTGGGGGTCGATATCGAATTCAAGATTTCAGTCTTCATGGGAAATGACAACCCATATGCCGGCCTTTGGACGCTGATCGGAGCCAAGCTATTTGCTCGCGAAGATGGCACATCCCCATTGATTGGCTTTAACTGGGGTAATTCAGTCAACAACCAGACTCTCGAAATCACCGCTCAGGTGCGTAAGATGCTCGGCTTCGAAGATGTGGTTCGCTTTGAGCACCACATCACTGAGACCTGGAAGAGTATCGTCCGCCAGCCGTATAACCGCCGGGACGAATTGGTCCAAATTGCAGATCATGTTGCCAATATATCTGCCAAGCATGAGGGCGGTGATCCGGAAATTGAACAGTCTCGCCCACATGCTTCGGATATCCTGGATTATTTCCGTGATAAGCAGGAAATTATTGATTCAGGTGACTGGGAAGCCATGCAACAAAACTTCTTGGATAAACTTGAAGCGACTAACCGAACCGCCTGGGCGCTGACAGAAAATGGGTTGAGCTTTGTCGCTGCTGAGCTGCATCAGACCTGAAATAACATCGGTCGCTTTGACGACAAAAGGACAGCTATGATACCGAAGAGGATGGATGCGTTTTTACGCGAACGCCTGCCAGAACAAACCTGGGAGAACCGGTTGCGCCGGGTCGGAACGGCTTGTTTCATGGAATTTGGTCCCCTGGATCTGGATCGGCTGGCTCGACTGGGTATCCAGGTAGATCGCTTAGGTCCAGAGTTGGTGGTAGTGATGTGGGACGAGGCTTCACCTCTAGAGGTTGGTGGCTATCTGGTGGTGGATAACCTGGCTATGGGCCGGCCTTCGATTGGCGGGATCCGAATGCTTGCGGATATCACTCCCAACACGGTTTGTAACCTGGCCCGCGGAATGACAATGAAAAACGCGGCAGCGCACCTGCCTTTCGGTGGCGGTAAAGCCGGGATTGTTGCTGAGCGCAGCCTGACGCCACGCGAGCACACTGAAGTGGTGCGCGGCTTTGCGCGTTTGCTTTACCATTATCGGGAGCTATTCCTTCCTGGCCCGGATGTAGGCACCAACGACGCGGACATGAAGACCATCGCGATCGAAAGCGGCTTAGATAACGCGGTTTCGAAGCCAGCCGAGATGGGCGGTAATCGTGTTGACCAGCTCGGTGCAGCAGCGGGCGGAATGATCATTGCCCTGGAAGCCCTGCTAGACGAGATGCCTCGGTTAAAGCAACTCCCTCAATTTGTCGACCTGGAAATTCCGCAACCGGAAGATCTGACCGTGATCATCCAGGGTTTTGGAGCGGTTGGTGCCCACACGGCTCGCATCCTGGTGGAGCGCTTGCCTGGGGCGCGTGTAATTGGGATCAGCGATGGAACGGGCTACCTGTTCGATGATGCTGGTTTACCCGTTAAACGTTTGTTTGAGATGTGGCAGGAGAAAGGCCGGGTAACCCAAGATTATTTCGAGGAATACTTGCAGCCTGCCAATCGAGTACGCTATCAGAAGTATTCGAATGCTGCCAATGACCTGCTGCGTGAGTCCGCCTTTTGCTTGATCCCGGCTGCTCCAGTTGCGAATTACCTGGCAGTTGATGCAGCCAGCCAACCGGCCATGACTGTTGCCAGGATGGGCAAATGGTCGGTCATCATCGAGGGCGCCAATACCTATTCTCCCGAACCGGCTCGAAAGGCGGCTCGGGCGCGCATGGAAATCGAGGTCTATCGCAAACGGGGAACGTTAATCGTTACTGATTATCTGGTCAATTCAGGCGGCGTGATTTTTGCTGCCCAAGAGCGCATGATAAAAACCCCTCCTTTGTTACGCATTCCGGATGAGATCTTGGGTGATCGAAAGGCTGTCGATGCCTGGCTAGCAGAGCACGCATCTGATTTGAGTGAATTGGCTGAAAAGCGCCGCCAGGCGGCCGAAGCCTGCCGGGAAGAAGTCATCCGCCGGAATATCCATGAGTTTATCGACTTGTTAGTCTCCGACCAGGAAATCCTGCCTTGTGATGCAGCCGAGAAAATCAGCACGCGCCGGATTGCTTCCAGCGAAAGGGGTAGGACAGCAGCCGATATTATGCTGCCCATTGTTGCCATTCAATCCAATCGGACGGTTCGGGAAGCCGCAGCCCGCCTGGTCCAGGCTAACAGCACAATCCTGGCTGTGGTATCCTCCACCAGCGATTTGGTTGGAGTAGTCACCGAATGGGATATCACCCGGGCGACTGCTATTGGTTCGTTGGAAGATCAACCGGTTGAACGCGTGATGACCGTTGACGTTATCTTTGCCAGCCCCGACGAGTCGATCCTGGATATCATCCGTCGCCTGGAGGCATGCGAGATCTCTGCAATGCCGGTCGTCGAGGGTGGTAAAGCCTTGGGAATGGTTACTACGGAACTTCTAGCGAGGAGATCATTGCTTAGATTGTTGCAGAACGAAATTTGAGTCAATTCGAAAGGTAATAGCGGGTTGTCGCGGCGATCTTGGCGGACAGCTCGCTATTTTTTTATCCACCAACCTACTTGCTCGCCTTAATAACAAGTAGGGTGATATCGTCAATTTGGGGCGATTCGCCTTGGAAATTGAGTAAATCGGCTAAAACTTGATCGCATATTTCTTGGGCAGTCCCATTGCGTTTGTCGATTAAAGATTGGAGCAGCCGTTCACTGCCAAAAAATCCATGCTCTGTGTTGCTGGCGTCAGACGCGCCGTCAGTATAGAGTAATAAAATCCCACCGGGTGGAATGGTCAGGCATTGTTCGTCCAATAGAGGCTGCGAAAATATCCCAATGATCTGACCGGGATCATAATGGATTTTTATGGGCTCACCGTTGGCGGTGATCAGCATTGGAATTTCATGTCCCCCACGGGCGTAAGCAAATTCACCAGTTTCTGGGATTAGAATGCCATAAAGCATGGTCACGAACATATTCATCCGGTTCATTTCCAGCATGTGCCGGTTGATCTGCTGCAGAACATCAAAGGGGGGGATTCCCCGCGCGGCAATTGCGCGGAGCAGGCTGCGAGTCAGCGCCATGAACAGAGCGGCGGGGACGCCTTTATCAGACACATCTCCGACGAGGATTCCAATTGTGCCGCCTTCAGAGAAGGGGACAAAATCATACAGGTCGCCCCCGACTGCCCTGGCTGGAAGAATGGCAGCGCCAAACTCAAAACCGCTGGTTTGTGGCAGCCTGCTTGGCAACATACTCATCTGGATCTGGCGGGCAAGCTGGAGCTCGCGTTCTAACCTTTCCTTTTCAACCAGTTGATTTTGGGCTTCCTTCAGCTCTTGATAAGCCTCGGCAAGCTGAACGTTTTTGCTCTGCAGGTCGCGTATCGTCGCGCTTTGGGTATCTCGAAGGCGCAGGCTTAGTTCACGCAGCATTTCCATTGCCAGGGTCGGGTAGCGTTCGATCAGTTGATCGAAGTCTGCGCGGGTCAACTCCATCAGCCTGACCGCGGTTGCACATCGCAAGGAAGCTGTTCGCCGGCCGTGCCGTTCAAGCAAAGACATTTCTCCCGCATAATCGCCAGCATAGATCACGCTCAGGAGGCGTTCTTCCGGTGCGCCTAGGGCTTTGATGACATCGACTTGTCCAGATAAGATCAGGTATAGGCTGTCGCCAGGGTCGCTTTCACGGCAGAGAATCGTACCAACTGGGAGATCCACTGGATGAAGTACCTCGGCCAGTTTTTGTCGTTCAGTGGCCGGAATCGAGGTAAATAGTTGAAAAACTTCAAGTTCGTGCATGGGTCACAGTTTCAGCGTTTCTGCCAGGCGAGCCGATTCGTACAATGCCAGGATTGTTTGTACGTGCTGGCGGCTTTCTTCTAGACGAATATAAGTTGGTTTTCCGTCCAAAATGGCGTCATGCATATCCGATATCTCGCCAGCGAACAATTCTGAAGCGGGAATTGGAATTTCGAAGGGTTCACCCTGGTCAGGATAGAACACCATCGGCAGATCTGGTGTGATTGGCCTAAATGGCCCAGGAATACTCAGGCGGCCCTGGCTGCCAATAATTTCCACCTCGGTTTGATTAGGGGCAAGAAAGCTGGAGCTGATTTGAGCCGTCCCGCCGGATGGATAACGCATTTGGCCTAGCAAGGCTAGATCAATGCCTGAAGGACCCACCTGCTGCATCGCGTTGACCTCCACTGGCGGTCCGCCATAAACAAATTGGGCAAAACTAAGTGGGTAAATTCCAACATCCCATAAACTACCTCCGCCATACTCGGGAACGAGGCGGACGTTATCCGTTTGGGTGAGCTTGTAGGTGAATACTCCCCTGACCAACAAAATTTCACCCAATCTTCCAGAACGAACCCAGTCCCCGGCCAGTTTGGTTTGGGGATGGTGCCGGTACATCAGCGCCTCTGCCAAAACTCGCTGGTTTGAATGGCTGGCCGCGATCATTGCTTCTACCTCATCGATGCTCAATGCGAAAGGTTTTTCGCATAAGACGTGTTTACCGGCTTGGAGAGCTCGGATCGTCCATTCGGCGTGTAAATGATTAGGCAGCCCAATATACACCGCGTCGATTTCATCGCAGGCGAGCATCTCAGCGTAAGATCCATATACGAGCGGGATCTGCCATTCATCGGCATAGGCCTGGGCTTGGTGGTGATTACGGCTGGCGACTGCTTTAAGTTGGCCTCGGTTCGATGCCTTAAGAATAGGTATCAATCTGCGATTAATGTGGGCGGTGGAGAGCAATCCCCAGCGGACAACAGGCATATAGCCTCCGGGATGAAATTGGGTAGATTAAGTAGGATTATACCAGAGCGAGGCATACCGGCTGGGTGGAAATTCTGTGAAAGTACAGGCTTGACGGGCTAGAATGCGTATGGTATATTACGACCCGCATGGACCCGTGGTGTAGCGGCCAAACATGCGGCCCTGTCAAGGCCGAGATCGCGGGTTCGAATCCCGTCGGGTCCGCTGTACAGGAAACCTGCCTTCAAGCGAAGGCAGGTTTTTTGATTCTCAAGATCAGCCTTCTACCCAAATAATCTCACCGCTTGATCGGGGATCGTACCCGCCGATGGTGGCGATAAACTCTTGCGCACTCGATGAGTTCAGCCAGCTGGCCAGGTTCTGTAAGGCTGGGTTTTGAAAGTTATCTTCCGGGATTACCAGGTCATACCGTTCGGATACCAGCGGTAGAAAAGTCAATCCGAAGGTTAGCGATGAAGCTTCGAGCCCAAAGCCCACATTAGCCTGTCCCTCGGCTACCGCTGTCGCAACAGCTGTGTGTGTGGAAACCTGGTTGGAGTAGCCATTAATAGATGCAGCTTCAATTCCTTCCTGGCGAAGGGTCGCATCGAGCCACACCCGTGTCCCCGATCCGGACTGCCGGTTGATAAATAGAACTCCTGGCTGGGTGAGATCGGCTAAGCCGGAAATGTGGGCAGGATTTCCAGGGGGGAGAATCAGACCCTGGTGGCGGTAAGCCAGGCACAGTAACGCTGTGCGCTTACCGGGAAGCAGCCGGCGAACATAGGCGGTATTGTAAGTATCCGTCTCGGGATCCCATAGATGGCTCCCCGAAAAATCTGCCTTTCCCTCGGCCAGTGAGATTAAGCCCCCCAGGCTACCTGTGAACTCCAATTGCAGATGATAACGCGGGTTGATTTCCGGGAAGTGGCTTGCCAGCCAGGTTAACAGAAAGTCGTGACTACCAGCGAAACGAAGTACACCTTCTTCAGATGGGTTCAGCTCCTGCTTCGCGATTCGAAAACGATCCATCGCCAGGCGCAGGCTGGCCTCGATTTCATCTACCTGATAGCCTGCGCTCAAGCTCTCAAGCAGAAAGGCTTCACTGCGGTGGAGCAGAAAAATCTGCCGCAGTGAAGCCCCGGGATTTGCAGACAACTTACCAACCACATGTGTGCCCTGTCCTGGCCGGCTGATGATCAGGCCCTGATCTGCCAGCTCTGCATAAGCCCGCTGGATTGTGCCGGGTGTGCAAGTCCAGATGCTGGTCAATTCCCGCACCGGGGGAAGTCGCTGGCCAGCTACAATCCGGCCTTCACTGATCTCGTTGCGTATCCAATCAGCGATCTGGAGATACAAGGGTTGGTCAGGATGGCGGATCACGGTGTTGGGTGAGTCTCTTTCCAGCTCGTTGAGCTTGGATTGAACAATGATTGGTTAAACTCAGCTTTGCCAAATTCAGCGATTTTCTCCTGGGTAGACAGAGATGTCAACCAATTGATAAATTGATCTGCTAGGTCTGCCTGGATTTTCTCGTTTTTGGCCGGATTCACTGCGATCACCCCATAAGGATTAAACAATAACGGATCTCCTTCAGAAAGAATTTCGAGTTTGAGACCGTTTTTCAACCGGGCTAGGTAGGTTGCCCGGTCACTCAGGGTATACGCTTGCTGCTCTTCCGCCATCGTTAGTACCTCACCCATACCCTGGCCAGCCGAGATGTACCAGTCTCCTGCGGGTTCGAGCTCGGCTTTTTTCCATATCGATAATTCCTTGGTGTGGGTGCCAGAGTCATCCCCACGGGAGATGAATGGGCTGTTACTGGTTGCAATTTTCTGAAATGCTTCTACTGCTGAGCCCAATCCTTTGACCTCAGCCGGGTCGTTGGCAGGTCCAACGATAACGAAGTCATTGTACATCACATCTTCGCGACGAACTCCATGACCAGCTGCCATGAATTCGTCTTCTTTGGCGCGTGAATGTACCAATAAAACATCTGCATTGCCGTCTATACCCAATTGCAGAGCCTGTCCGGTTCCCACTGCGATGACTTCGACATCAACCCCTGAAGCCTGCTCGTAAATTGGGATTAATACATCCAGCAAACCTGAGTCTTGGGTGGATGTGGTCGTAGCCAGGATCAGTTTTTTGTTTTCAGGTGCCTGGGTGGCTTGTTTGGCGCAGGCCGCCAGGAGCCATACACATAAACCGAGTAAAAAGAGTTTCAATAGCTTGTTCTTCATCTTTCATCTCCTCTTGTTAGTATGTCATATCTCCATGAATAAAGTTTCGGGTCCGTTCATCGGTCGGTGAATTGAAGAAGGCCTCTGTTGCCCCGATTTCTACAATCTGACCATCCAGGATTAGTACAATGCGCTGGCCGAGTCTCCTGGCCTGGAAGATGTTGTGGGTCACCAAAACGATGGTTGTGTTTTGTTCCTGGTTCAGTCGCAGGATGATCTCTTCAATAATTCGGGCATTGTAAGGGTCCAGGTTGGCAGTTGGTTCGTCAAGCAGTAAAACAGCTGGTTTCAATACAATAGCACGCGCCAAAGCTACTCTTTGGGCTTCTCCACCAGACAGATTCTGGGCTTGATGTTTTGCCAGATGTTCCAGGCCAACCTGTGCCAGTACTTGGGTGACCTCAGAAGGTGGCTGTTTACGCCAATGCAAACCCAGCGCAACATTTTCCTGGACATTGCGGGAAATCAGGATCGGGCGTTGAAAAACCGTAGTTACCTGGCGGCGTATTTCTAGAGGGACCGCCAGGTGGTTTGTCCAAATACGGTCCATAAATCGGATTTCGCCGCTGGTCGGAGATTCAAGGAAATTTAAAACCCGCAGCAAGGTGCTCTTCCCGGCGCCGCTGGGACCCAGGATAGTTAAAATCTCGCTTTTATGGATGGTCAGCTGGTCTATAGATAGTACCGTTCGCCCGTTGTATGTTTTCGAAACTTGGTTAAGTTGGTACATGCTCAGGCGTCCAGCCGTTTTCCCTGCAGGCGTAGCAAGACTAGGTTGGCGATGAAGGTGATTCCTAGCAGGACACCGCCCAGGGCAAGCGCTAATCCGAAGCGTCCCTGGCGAGTTTCCAGGACGATGGCTGTTGTCAGGACGCGGGTAGCACCCTGGATGTTACCGCCAACCAGCATGACTGCGCCGACCTCGGAGATAATCGCGCCGAAACCAGCCACAATCGATAAAATCACCCCCAGGCGCGCTTCTGCCAGGATGGTCAGGGCTGCTTGCCGAGAGGTAGCCCCTAGGGCAAGCATTTGTTGTTTCAGTCCGGGATCAACTCCCAAGATTGCAGACATCGTTAGACCAGCTACGAGGGGAAAGGCAATAATCGTTTGTGCCACAATCATTGCCGCTGGCGTAAATAATTGGGGAATCAAGTTACTATTGAGAGCGCCGAGTGGGCTGCTACGTGAAAGGAGCAAGTAAACGAATAAACCGACTACAACCGGTGGAAAACCCATCCCAGTGTACAACAATGCAACCAAAAATTTCCTGCCTGGAAAGCGCTTTAAACCAACTAAAGCGCCAACCGGGACGCCCAGGATTGTGCTGAATAGCAACGCCAGACCGGATACTTTTAATGAAAGGGTGATGATTGCTACCAGGTCTGAGAGCATAGCTGTGATTATAATTGTATCAATACAATTATACAAGTGAACTTCACAAGACACTTCTACCGGTCCAGCGTCGTCCTGGCCCAGGACCAGCAGGAGACTTGTGTGGTTTATGCAAACTGGTGAATGAGTTCCCAGGCATTGGCGACATGCTCGGCCTGGGTATGGGTTTGGCCGATCGACATCCGTAAAGTATATTTTCCATTTAACACAGTGTGGGATAGGTATAGCTGACCACTTTGATTTAGCTTGGCAAGTAGCCGCTGGTTGGCATCGTCGCCGCTCTTCAGACGGAAACAAACCAGGTTGAAAGGCGGCTGCATCACCAGCTCGAAGCGCGGGTCTGCCTTGACCCACTCAGCGAATTCCTGGGCCAGGCGAATATGCTCGCGGAGATGGGCCTGCAAGCCCTCCACCCCATAATAGCGCAGGACAAACCAGAGTTTTAGGCTGCGGAATCGGCGTCCGAGTGGGATCTGCCAATCGCGGTAGTCGATCACTGCGCCGCTCTCGCTGGCCTGATTGCGCAGGTACTCCGGTAGAATGCTCAGGGTTTGGATCAGCTCTGCCCGATTGGCGACAAAGAAGCAAGTACAATCGAAGTTCGTGAACATCCATTTATGCGGATTAAAGCAGTAGCTGCTGGCATATTCCATCCCCTGGTGCATGCCCTGGTATTCGGGACAGATCGCTGCGCTGCCGGCCATGGCTGCGTCAACATGCAGCCATAGGTTATATTTCTGGCAAATCGGGCCAATTTGCGCTAGCGGGTCGATTCCATTGGACGAGGTCGTGCCCAGGGTTGCGGCGACAAAGGTCGGTTGCAAGCCGGCTGCCAGGTCTTCTTGGATAGCGCTTTCCAATAATTCGGGTCGCATGGCAAAGGTCTCATCTACCCCAATCAGGCGCAGGTGTTTGCGCCCATAACCGGCGATTTTTGCTCCTTTTTCGATCGACGAATGGGCTTGGGTGGAGGTGTAAGCGATTAGTGGTTGGCTTAAGCCGTTTTCATTGCTTTGATAGCCAGTGGCTCGTTCGCGCGCGGCCAAAAAGGCAGTTAACGCCGCGCTGGAGGCTGAGTCATGGATCACGCCCCCACCGCTTGAACTGGATTTGAATTTCTCGGGCAGGGCGATTAAATCCGCGATCCAATCGAGCAGGTGGGTTTCTAATTCAGTGCAAGCTGGGCTAGTTGCCCAAAGCATTCCCTGGACGCCTAATCCTGCGGAAAGGAGTTCACCCAATACTGCCGGTCCTGATGAATTAGAGGGGAAAAAAGCGAAAAAGTTTGGTGATTGCCAGTGAGTAACGCCGGGTAAGATGATTTGTTCAAGGTCCTTGAATATTTCCTCAAAGCTCTCTCCTTTCTGGGGGGGGGCAGCAGGGAGCTGAGCTCGCACCTGTCCGGGAGACAACTGGGAAAGAACTGGATATTTTTCGATCTGCGTGTAGTAATCGGCAATCCAATCGATCATCATCCGGCCAACATGGCGAAATTCGTCCGGAGTCATATGTGCTTTCGGGTTATCAGACATGGGCTTACTCCTGGGTATTGGGTTTTATTTATGATACTTCAAAATGCATACCAAAGGTAAGCGATTCCGAGGTGTATAATCCAATCACATGATTGCGGACATCGAACGATTGCGTAACCCGACTTACCGGGGCTTACTTTCTCAGTGTGTTCACTGCGGCCTGTGCCTGGAAACTTGCCCGACTTACCGTCTGCTTGGGCTGGAGATGGATAGCCCGCGTGGCAGAATCGCTTTGATGCGCGCGGCATCAGATTCGCGCCTCGAATTAGGAGATATCCGCGAGAATTTCAGCCGGCATGTCGATCAATGCCTGGCCTGCCGGGCGTGTGAAGCCATTTGCCCGTCTGGCGTTCGTTATGGACTGCTTGTTGAACAAGCGCGGGTGGTCAAGGAACGCAACCATCCGCCAGGCGCGGCCGAGCGTTTTTTACGCTGGTTCGGCTTAAAACAGCTCATGCCACATCCTGGTCGGCTTAAGCTGTTGGCTCGCCTGGCCAGGTTCTATCAGTTCATTGTCTTACAAGCCCTGGTCCGGCGATGGGGGTTTTTACCGCTCAGCCTGAAAACTATGGAAGGCCTGCTTCCGCCCATCCAGAAGTCGCTGCCCAAACGGCGACCATCATCCCAATCGGTTGCGGGGAGAGGGTTAGTTTTATTTTTTCCAGGCTGTATCCAGGAAGGCTTCTTGAAACCTGTTAATGAAGCCACTTGCCGGGTCTTGGAGAAGAACGGATTTAAGGTGCTTCAACCGGAAAACCAGACCTGTTGTGGGGCTGCCCAGGTTCACCTCGGCGACCTGGAGCAGGCACGAAAATTAGCGCGCCAAAACATTGACAGTTTTCTGGCGGCTGGCGAGCCGGCGGCAATCGTTTGTAATGCCGGAGGTTGTGGCCTGTCCTTGAAAGAATATGGTCATTTGCTGGCCGATGACCCCCGATATGCTGAATCCGCGCGGCGTTTCTCGAGCCGGGTGCAGGATGTCCATGAATTCCTGGCTGAAAACTTGAACGTCCCTCCTACCGGGGACATCTCAGTCCGGGTAACCTATGCTGATTCCTGCCATCTCCGGAATGGTCAAAAGGTGATTGAACAACCACGTGAGTTGTTGCGAAGGGTGCCTGGAATCGATCTCCTTGAGCTGGAGCATCCTGAGCAGTGCTGTGGTAGCGCAGGTGTATACAATATTGCCCACCCGGAAATTGCTGCCCAAATCCTGCAAGCGAAGCTGGAAGATATTGCTGCCTCGGGAGCCGAAATTGTCGCCGTATCCAACACCGGTTGCCACTTGCAGTTATTAGCGGGTGCTCGCCAGTTTAGACTGCCGATTCACGTGATGCATGTGATGGAAATCCTGGACTGGAGCTACCAAATAGAGCCTTCCTAATCCAGGGCGATATATAGCCGCTTGTTAATCTTTCCTTTGCTTTTATAGTCCACCACGTGCACCTGCCCAACCTCGGCGATGTTGGCGACATGCGTCCCACCATCCGCTTGCAGGTCGAGCCCGACAATTTCCACGGTTCGAATTTCGCTGATTCCTTCAGGTAACAGATTGATTTTTGTCCGGATCAAGTCAGGGATTCGAAAGGCCTCTTCACGCGGTAATATCCGTACTTGAACTGGCCTGGCTTTGGCGATTTCCTGGTTGACTGCGCTCTCGATCTCCTGAACCAGCCCTTTTTGCATCCTCTCAAATTCAAAATCCATTCTTCCCTGCAGTGGATCCATGTCACCCCCCGTCACCAGCGCGCCATAATCCCGAAACACGACGCCGCACAGCACATGTAACGCCGTATGAGTGCACATTAACTGATACCGGCGCGGCCAATCAATTTGGCCTTGGAGGACTTTACCCACCTCGGGTAGCGGGCTTTCTGGGCCAATAAAATGCCAGTGTTCCCCGTTGATTTTCTTAGCCTTTACGACCGGATAGATCACTCCCGGTGCAATTAGCTGACCCAGATCGCAGGGCTGCCCGCCTCCTCCAGGATAGAAAGCAGTCTGATCTAAGGTCACAGCGTGTTCTTCTGGAAATGCACCGCTCACACTGGCGCTGAAGGATTGTAAATAACTATCGGTCGGGTACAGAGTTTGGGTCATGGCTCACCTTGAAGGAAATAATGGGTATTATACCTTGCAGGTTCCGCATGGTTGATTTTTCGATCGTTGTGGTATATAGTATTGGATAGCTTTATTCTCAATCCTGGGAGGTCGAGAGACCATGTTATCGATCCAAAAATTCTCAGATCGGATCAGTAATAACATTGAGCAAGTAATTGTCGGTAAGCGCCCGGTGCTCGAGCTGCTAACGGTTGCATTGTTGTGCGAGGGGCATGTTTTATTGGAAGACGTCCCCGGCACCGGAAAAACTATGCTGGCGCGTGCGATGGCGCTCTCCCTGGGAGGCGCTTTTAAACGGCTGCAATGCACCCCAGATCTGCTTCCCAACGATGTGACCGGTGTTTCAGTGTTCAATCTTCAAACCTCAGAATTTGAGTTTCGACCCGGCCCAATTTTTGTCAATATTCTCTTGGCGGATGAAATTAACCGCGCCACGCCGCGCACCCAATCAGCGCTGCTCGAAGCCATGCAGGAAAAGCAGGTAACGGTCGATGGCGTGACCCACCTTCTGCCACGCCCCTTTATGTTGCTGGCCACTCAAAATCCAATCGAGTATGAAGGCACTTTCCCGCTTCCAGAAGCACAATTGGATCGATTTTTGTTTCGTTTACCGGTTGGCTATCCCGACCCGGCAGCTGAGAAGACGATATTAACCAACCTGCAACGTGAGCACCCGATCAACTCACTGGGCGGGGTAGATTTTTCAGAGGCTACCTTGCCAGGCCAAGAAACCAGCGGTTTGGCTGCGTTAGCCTCTTACCAGCGCCTGGTCTGGGAAGTTTTCGTAGATGAGACGATTCGAGAATACATCATCCGGTTGGTAAATGCCACCCGCAACCATCCGGACCTGGCCCTGGGAGGTAGCCCGCGTGCCAGCCTGGCATTGTTCAAGACCGCCCAAGCCCTGGCTGCGATCCGCGGCCGGGACCATGTTCTGCCTGATGATATCAAAGAGTTGGCTTCGTTCGTATTGCCTCACCGCTTGATCATCCGGCCTGAAGCGGAATTACGCGGCAGGACAGTGGGCCGGATATTGCAGGAAATTCTTGACCAAACCCTTCTGGAGGTTGGAAAACTGGGCTAGATGGGCGGCTATTTGCTTTTCTTCCTGGTGGTTTTAATTGCCCTGGCGGCCTTTTTTCAGGCTGAGTTTTTACTGGTGGTGGTCTATCTGCTAGGGGGGGCCGCGATGGTGAACTTGTGGTGGAGCCGGCGGTCTGCTCGCAATGTAAAGGTAGATCGGGATTTGCCCGAACGTGCCTTTTTTAATGAAACCATTCAGGTTCGTCTAACTGCCCGAAACACCGGCCGAATCCCGGTGCTTTGGATGCATGTTCGCGAAAACCTCCCTTCTGAGCTGGTTGTTGCGGGTCAGGT
>CAZAGA010000009.1:23617-25858 GCA_964484335.1 uncultured Anaerolineaceae bacterium | reverse complement strand
AGGATGAAGAGCCAGGTGAAGGAGCCGCGGTCTTTGAGGATGACGGCGAGGTCTTTTTTAGTGAGGTTCCAGATTTTCATGGCGACCTGCCTCTCATTCGCGCAATTTCTTGCCGGTCAGGTGGAGGAAGACGCTTTCCAGGTTAGGCTCGAGGATGTCGAGGGAGGCGATGGAGATATCGCGCTCGTTGAGGAAGCTGAGGACATTGACGACGGCGAGGTGACTGTTTTCAGCTTCGATCTTGACGAGCTGCCCCCCGGCGGGGGCGTTTTCAGCGGCCAGCGGGCCGGCGGCGGCCGGTTGGACAGCCGGGGCGACGAGGTAGGCGGTTTTGACGGCCGGGAGGGCGGCAATTTCGGCGATGACGGCGTCGCTGATCTGATTGAAGCCGACCTGGATGACGCCGCCGCCGAGCATGGCGACCAGGTTTTTGATCGTGTCGAGGGCGATGATCTGACCCTGGTCGACGATGGCAACCCGGTTACAGAGCAACTCGACTTCTTCCATGTAGTGGCTGGTGTAGATGATGCTCATGCCGCGCTGGCGGTTGAGCTTGAGGACGCTTTCGAAGATGTGGTTGCGGCTTTGGGGGTCAACGCCGACGGTGGGCTCGTCGAGGAAAAGCAATTGGGGCTGGTGGACGAGGCCGGCGGCGATGTTGACCCGGCGCTTCATGCCGCCGGAGAATTTCTCGATCGGGTCTTTTTGGCGGTCGGTGAGGGCGACGACTTCGAGGACGTCATCGACGCGCTCCTGGAGCTGCTTGCCGCTCAGGCCGTAGATACTGCCGAAGAAGTTGAGGTTGGCGCGGGCGCTGAGGGTGGGGTAGAGGGCCAGGTCCTGGGGGACGAGGCCGATCATGCGCTTGACCTGGAGCGGTTCACGGACGATGTCGTGGCCGCCGATGCGGGCAGTGCCGGAGGTGGGCAGGATGACTCCGGTGAGCATGGAGATGGTGGTGGTTTTCCCGGCGCCGTTTGGCCCGAGCAGGCCGAAGACTTCGCCTTCCTCGACGGAAAAGCTGACGCCTTTAACGGCGGCAAATTCGCCAAATTTCTTGGCAAGGTTCTCGACTTCCAGGATATTGGGCATAGTTGTACTCCTTCTGGGGGGTTAATCGCATTTTAATCATAGCGAAATTTTTATTAAAAGCAATAGGCAATTTATTATGTGAGCGGCTCTTTTGGGTAGGCTGATTGACACCCCTTTTTGAGCATGCTAGAATGAAGGCCTGATGCGCGGCGCGACAAAACCTGTCAGCGGGATTATGCAAGGGTCGGCCTGGTTGATGGCCAGCTCGCTGCTGGTGTATGGGTTGCGCTTTGGGACGAGTGTGATCATGGCGCACAGCCTGGGACCGGCAGGCAAAGGGACGTATGTGCTGGTGATCACGGTGAGTGCGTTCCTGGGGCTGTTTTTTAATTTTGGGCTGGGTGGGGCGATCACGTATTTCACGGCCAGCCGCTCTTTTGAGGAAAAGGAGATTTACGCGTTTGCGACGTATGCGGCGGCGGTGTGGGGGGCGCTAGCGGCGGCAGTGTTTGTGCCGCTGTATACTTTCTGGCTTTCGGATAATTTGCTAGCCGGGTTGGAACCGGCCTATATCTGGCTGGTGGTGGGTTTGCTGCCGTTGAGCCTGTGGTCGTCTTTCCTGGGGAGCATGCTGTTGGGACGGCAGTTAATGGTGCCGTACAGCCTGGCGGGGTTGATCCAGGTGGGTTTGAATTTCGGGCTGCAGTTGATCGCTTTCCTGGCCGGCTGGGGGCTGCCGGGGGCGGTGCTATCCTGGGCGGCGGCGGTGCTGGTGGGGTTGCTGACGCCGGCCTGGTTCACCCGCCGGGCGGCAAATGTGCGCCTCGCGGCGGCGGGCAAGCTGCTGCGGCCAGCGATCCAATATGGGATTAAGAGTTATATCGCCAACCTGCTGACTTTCTTCAATTACCGGCTGGATTCGTTCCTGGTGAACGCTTTCAGCGGGGCGGCGGCGGTCGGGCTGTATTCGACCAGCGTGAGCACGGCGGAAATTTTGTATTACCTGCCGAACGCGGTGAGCGGGGCGCTGTTCCCGAAGGTGGCGGGATTGGAGCCGGAAACGGCCAGCGCGCTGACGGCCCGGCTGGCACGGATTGTCTTGATGGTGCTGCTGCCGGCAGCGGCGCTGTTTGGTTGGGCGGGAACCTGGCTGATCCCGGGGATCTTCGGCAAGCCATTCCAGTCTGCGGTGCAGGCGTTCGTGCTGCT
>CAZAGA010000009.1:722-23517 GCA_964484335.1 uncultured Anaerolineaceae bacterium | reverse complement strand
GACCCGCCGACGATCCTGCACGCCCAGGTGTATTCGAGCGCCGACCTGGCGGTGTATTTGAGCAAAAAGTACGGCCTTCCAGCGGTTTTGAGTGAGCATTCGAGCGCTTATGCGAGGGGGTTGTTCAGCTCAGCCCAGGCCTGGAAGGCGCGCCTGGCGCTGAACCAGCTGGGGCTGGTGATGCCAGTGTGCGAGACGCTGGCGGCGGAAATGCGGCGGTTTGGGATCCGGAGCCGGTTTGAAATCGTGCCGAATACGGTGGATACGGAGTTGTTTTACCCGGCAGAGGAGCGGGTAAGGGGAGAGTACAAAGTTAAGGAGCTGCTGCTGGTGGCCGGGCTGACGGCGGTGAAGGGGGTGGAAACAGCGCTGGAGGCGCTACGGCTGGCGAGGGAGCGCTTTCCAGGGCTGCGGTTGACGATCCTGGGCGACGGGCCGGAGCGAGGGAAACTAGAGGAGTTGACGCGGGAGCTGGGTTTGGCCGGGCAGGTGCGCTTCCTGGGCAGCCAGCCGAAGGCGGCGGTGGCAGATTGGATGCGCCAGGCGGATTGCCTGGTACTCTCCAGCCGGTGGGAAAACCAGCCGGTGGTGATCCTGGAGGCGCAGGCCAGCGGGCTGCCGGTGGCGGCCTGTGCAGTGGGTGGGGTTCCAGAGCTGGTGCGGGCGGAAAACGGGCGGTTGGGGCCGCCGGGCGATGCGCAGGGATTGGCGCAGGCGATTGGCGAGGTGCTGGCGAGGCCGGGACAGTTTTCGCGCCAGGCGATCCGGGCGGAGGCGGTGGCGAAGTACAGTTACCAGGCGGTGGGGGAGCGGTTGAAGGTCTGTTACCAGAGCGTATCGAAATCGTTTGGGCAGGGTTGCAATAGTTAAGAACAGTGAACAATCCTGGCAGCTTGAATATGCACCGGGCGGTGGTAGAATCGGGTTGCAAAGCAGGGTCAGGCAGGGATGAAGCGATGGATGTCTGGTATAACTCGGCTAAAGCGATTGTAGGCGCTTATATCAACCTGTTCATTCAGAAAATCCACATCGATGGGCGGGAAAACATTCCAGAGGGGCCCAAGATTGTGGTGGCGAATCACGCCCTGGCATCGGATGGATTCCTGCTGCCATTCATCTTTCCGGAGAAAATCCACTATATGATCCAATCGGAGCTTTTTGGCCTGCCGCTGCTGGGTAAGCTGCTGGCGCTGGCTGAGCAGATTCCGGTGGTGAAGGGGCGCGGCCAGGAGGCGCTGGAGCAGGCGAAGGCGTGGCTGGCGCAGGGGGCGACGGTGGCGCTTTTCCCGGAGGGGCGGTTGAACAATGGCCAACAACTGCTGCGGGCTTATACCGGGGCGGCCAGGCTGACGCTGGAGAGCGGGGCGCCGGTGCTGCCGGTGGGTTTTTTCACGCCGCCACAGTTCGCCCGCACGCTGGGCTCGCGGCTATTGGGCCGACCAGGGCACGGCGCGTGGCAATTTGGCGGGCCGAGCTTTATTTCGATCGGCGATACCTGGCGGCCGGAGGTCGATTGCCCGGCTGCCGATGCAGCCTACCCTTATACCCGCCTGGTGCACAGCCTGACGGATGATTTGATGACCCGGATTAACCTGCTGGTCGAGCGAGCGCGGGCTTATGCAGCGAGCTGGCTGCCAGCTCCCAGCTCTGAGGAGGTCTAGCGCCGCTGGACGCTGGGCAGGTAGTTCAGCCTGGGGGAAAGCTGGTAGATGGTGTTGAGCCGGGTGGCCGGGTCGCCAAGCAGGACATAAGTATCTAGCAGATCCAAAAAGCCAAACGAATTGGTATAAAAATAGAGCCTTGCCTGGGTGGTCGCCGGCCCAAGCATGGTGTGGTTCTCTTGAAAGATGGCTTCAAAGAGGCCTTTTTCAAGGATATCATGGCCGGTGGCCACTCCCTGGCCGGTTGGCGACCAACTGGCGATTGCGCCGGCGGATGGCAGGCGAACGAGACTTTCGGCCAGCGCGGAAGAGCCGCTAAACGGGTTAATGAAATAGCCTTCCAGGCAGGTCATGGGGACAAAGAACGCCAGGCGATCGGCATTGGTTAACTGGCTGAGGTCGGAGAGAACGAATAATTTTTCGAAGGCCCAGGTCTGGACGGAAGCATGGCCGATGTAGCTGACCAGCAGCCGGCCCTGGTTGATGCCGTTGATCAGGGCAGCTTTGGCGTCGGCGACGAGGGGGTAGTTTTGACCCAGGTAGACTTTGTCGGCAGTGTAACCAGCGGGTAGATAGCCGTTGACCAATTCATCGGAGACGGCCGGGAAATTGGCGACGCCGTCGGGGTTATCAGCAGCAAATAAGATATTCGAGACCCAGCCATTGGCGGGCGGCAGGTGGGTTTCGTAGCTGATGATTTTATCGACCATGCTGGTAGCCTGGGCCAGATCGTTGGCGGGTAGGCGGCCGATGTGCAGGTCGGGGAGCAGATCTGCGCCGCTGATGGTGACGTAGCGATTATCGGAGGCTGTCTCGCCCATCCCGGGATCAACATCAGCCAGGTAGGGGGGAATATAGGTAGATTGGTCGTAGCCCTGGAAGCGTTTAAAGTCATAATGGCCGTCGCCGAACAGGACGACATAAGAGGGGGCGGGCGATTTCCAATTCTGGTAGGCATAGGCGAGGAAATCGCGGATGGCGGGTGGGTCGAGGTCACCCTGACCGAACTGGTCGTAGATGTCTTCGACATTAATAACCAGGCTGCGCAGGCCTTGGGAGGTGCGAAAATCCGCCAGGCGTTGGGCTTCGGTAATAAAGTCAGCGTGGGTGATGACGAGATAATCGGCCGAATTGGAGGCGGCGCGCAGGTCGGTGGGGGCGGCGGGGCGAATCTCGACTGGTTTCAGCCAGTGCTGCGGGGCGAGGGCAAGAAAGCGGGGCGGAGTGGAGGTCGAGTGGTGGAAAAAGCGGTAGGTATAGCTACTGGGAGCGCCCGCGCGCAGGACGCCGAGCACCGGGCGGGGCTGGGCGGGGTCGGTGATTTCGAAAATTTTGAGATCGTCGCCGGCGCCGCCAACCAGCTCAACTTCCCAATCGCCGGGGGAATCGACCGAAAAGCGGAGTAAGTCATCGATCAACTGATAAGAGCGGGAGAAATCAACCTCGAAGCGGTTGACATAGAAAGTCTGCTGGGTGATCCCGCCCCCGATCGGGGCTTCGACGACCAGCTGGTTATCGCCGGTGGTTAACCAGGCCTGCGCGAGGGGGACTTCGAAGGAATATTCTTTATCGCTGGGCCAGGTCGAATCGTGGGCCAGGTTGCCGTTAATCAGAATGCGGACGCGCTGGGAGGGCGAGCCGGAAAAGCCGCGCAGCAGGCCGCGCAAGGAGGCGTTGAACGGCGTTGTTGAGAGGCTTGGGAGGGTGGCAGTGTAAGCCTTGGTGACCGTGCCAGTGCTGCTGGTGGCTTGCATGCGGTTCCAGTACCAGTGATCGAGGTCAGGGCCGCTAGGACGGGCGGACTGGTAGATGTGGTCTTCTTCCATATGGAGGGTATCCAGGAAGGCAGGCGGGACGGCAGCCGGCTGACCGGGGGCGGCGGCGAGGGAGGACATGCGCAGGCCGTTGAGCGAGTCCTGGTACAACCAATAGACATTGGTAGCGGTGTATTTGTTGTTGAGCTTTTGGCCGTAGAAGAGGAGGGTATCGGTGGGATCAAACACGCCGTCTTGCTCCCCGATTACCTGGATGGCGACGGGCTGGTCTTGCAGGGCGACCTGGATGCGGCGCGGGTCCCAGGTATCTACTGGGACGCCGGCAGCGGTAAGGTCGGCGTAGGTAAGCTGGTAGAGGCCATCCTGGTTGAGGAGGATTTTAAAGGCGGGCTGGGGGAGAGAAGCCGGCCCAAGAGCGACAGGAGAGGAGGCAACGGGGGCAGTGCGCCAGGCGCGGGCTTGTGGGTAGTTGATGAGGCTGGAGCGTAGGGTGGCTTCGAATGATCCTTCATCGACGGTTGAATCGCTGACGGGTTGGTTGGCAGGCCGGGAGAAGGAAACACGCACGACCAGGTGGGTGACCTGGTGGAGCAGGCCCTGGGAGGGATTATATTGGAGGGGGGAGAAGCGCAGGCGGGCAACCGATTGGCTGCGAATTTTACCGAGACTGGAAACCTCAATCCACCCGGCAGGCTGGAACTGGTCCTGCTGGTAGAATTGGCGATCCCAGGTTTCTTGCTGGACGACTCCCTGAGGCAGGCCGTCAGGATCGAATTGGGCGATGGACTGGCTGGCCGGGCAAAGCGGAGCGGAGGCGGGGGACTCGACAGTGTGGAGTTGGAGGACCTGGCTGGATAGGCTGGCGCCGGGGGGGATGCCAATCAGGAAGCCCTTGGCCGGCAGGAGGGCTGCACCGGGGGCGGCGCTGAGCGAGTAACCGGGCAGGGAGAGCGACAGGCAGGCCTGGCCGGCCGATTCCGAGCGGGCGACGTGCAGGTCGGGGACGGTAAATTCAAGGGTGATCCCGTCTGAGTCGGAGGCGAGGATATTTACATCTGCAACCGGGTGAGCGGTGTAACCGGCGGCGGCCTGGACTGCAAAGACCGCCAGGGCGCAGCCGGCCAGGATGGATAAGGAAATGAAGGCCAACTTTTTCCAGGACAGGGTAGTTTTCATAGGGCACCTCCAAAGGGGGAGAGATCAACCGGGACTAGGGATGGGAAGCAGGTCCTGGCAGGCTGCTGCGGAAGGATTTATATATTTGCAGCCCAAGGACAATCCAAGCGGCAAGGCGCTGCTGGAAGGGGGTATCGAGACGGCGCAGGCGGCCGCGGCGCTCGATGGAAGCGACCCAGCCGAGGACAGCCTGGGCGGGGATGCAGCCATCCGGGCGGAGCACGGCATCGCCCTGGGTGATGAAGCCGGGGGATGGGTCAAGACTGGATGGGGGGGCAACCCGGACGACGCGATGGACGAGGAGGGGGTGCTGGGCGTAGCGGAAGAGAAGGATATCGCCAACCCGGACCGGCCGGTCGAGGAGGGGGTGGATTTCGAGTAAATCGCCGTCTTGAATGAAGGGGCGCATTGAGCCGCCGCGGGCGCGAAAGCGGAGGGTGGAGCCGGAGGCCAGGATTTCGGCGGCCAGGTCGATGAACTGGTCACTGCCAATGGCTTTCTCCTGCTCCGGGTCGATCGGCGAGGGGGACATGTCTACAGGGAGCGAGCGGCATCCAGGGCGCTGGCATCGGGGAGGAAGCCAAAATCAAAGCCAGGGACGGCCTGACTGACTTCATCGAGCAGTTGGAGCGAATATTGGACTCCGGCTGGCTCCCAGAAAGGCGGAAAGGAGCGCACGAACAAGCGCGCGGCCAGGTCGAAGGGGCGGAGGCGAGAGGCCTGGTTATGGGGAGCGTGGCGGAGGACGAGAATTTTTTCGAGCGGGACCTTGAGCGGGGCGGCAATGTGGGCGTCGCCATGCCAGGGGGTGCCGTAAATCCAGAAACCATCCGGCTGATGGCGCAGGATAACCCGGTCGTCGCTGAGCAGGGCAGCCTGGCTGTGGGCGCTCCAGAGGCGGGCGGTGGTGCTCTTGCCAGCGCCAGAGACGCCGCTGAATAGCAAGCCACGGCCGTGGTCGTTTACCCCGCAGGCGTGCATCAGCAGACCGCGCCCCTGGCCGAGCAGGTTGATCATCAAGATTTCTGCCAGCGGATAGCGCAAGGGAAAGGAGATTTTTTCGGGTTGGAAATAGGCAGAAGAGGTATAAAGGTCGCCGGAGAGATAATCGGATTGAAACAAAGCAACTTCGTAAGGCTGGGGGCCAAAAACCGGCGAGCGCAGGGCGACGGCAAACTGGTCGCCCTGGCTGAAGAGCTGCCAGACGCCTTTGCTATCGAAGAGCAGCTTCCAGCCGGCGAGGGAAGGTGGAGGGCCAAAATGGTGACGCAGGCGGACAAGCGGCTCGGCAGCCGTGAGGAATTTTGCGTAGCTGGATTCAATCGAAAAAACGCCCTGATCTGGTTCGGAAATCAGGGCGATAACAAGATCACCAATGGAGAAGCGAGTTTCAAGCAATGAGACTCCCTGAGCCAGAAAATCTCCAGCGCTTAATCAACAACCAGGACAACCTCCAGACCAGCGGAGGCGCGGTTTTGGAAACCAGGCCAAGCACGAGCGGTCTTAGCTGCCCGCAAGAACGCAGTTGTTGGTGTTGACATCTTCGCACGATCCGTTATATGGACCGGCAGTGCCTGCCATTTTGCAGCCAAAGCCCAGGACGGCTTCTTCCAGCACCAGGCGGACCTGCTCAATTTTGGGTTTGGTGTAGGGCTTGCGGGGCGGCGAGACGAGGGCTGGATCAGAATTTGAAATAATTTCCATTTTGCAATCTCCTTTGTAATACCATTTTATACCAGGTAAAGACCTCTGGCAAGCCTAGTGTTGGAGACCCAGCGCCTGGGCGCGCAGGTGGGTGACCTGGCAGAGATACTCCACGTGAGCAGTCGAGTCGCCGGTCTCGGTGAAGGACCAACCAGGGCAGGCGCTGCAGACAGGCAAGAGCTGGCAGCCATGGCAGGCGTGGGTGGCAGGAGCGGGGAGGAAGCGCTCGGCTTTCAAAAATTGCTCCCAGCCCTGTTTGAAGCTGCCCTGGCGGAGGTCATAGCTATTTTGGCGGGCCATGACGCACATGGAGAGCTGGCCGTAGGGGTCAATGCTGAAGGAAGTCAGCCCGGCGCTGCACTTGTAGAGCAGACTTTCCTGGCTGCGATCGGTTTGCGACTGGTAGCGCTGCAAAAGATTGAACCAGGAGGGGGCAAACTGGTCATCCATCAGGCTGACCTGGACGGCCTGGTCCGCCGGCAAACGGACATTGAACGGTTTTCCGCAGCCGTCGATCCCGCCATTGATCAGGGGATCGTAGCGAAACTGGACGCCCTGGCTTTTAGCGAATTGCTGCATGGCGCTAAACTCGTGGACGTTGAGGGTCATCAAGACAGTTTTCAAGCTGAAGGGGACGCCATACTGCTGGAGCAGTTCAATCGCCTGGTAACAGCGGCGGTAGGAACCGGGGATGCCGGTGACGCGCTCGTAGGTTTCCTGGGTGGCGCCATAAAGGGTGATTTCCAGGTTGAGGGGTGGGTATTCAGCCAACAGGCTGACCAGAGGTTGGTTGAGCAGGGTGGCGTTGGTGAAGAGGGTGAGGAGCAGCCCTTTGCGCTTGGCGTAGCGGTAGATCTCGGCAAAGTCACGCCGGACGAGGATCTCCCCGCCGGTCAGGAGCAGCCAGAGGCAGCCAGCAGCGGTGATTTCATCCAGGATGCGCTGGATTTCTGGGAGGGAGAGCTCTTTCAAGCCGGTCAGGCCGGCATGGCCATGCGAGACGTAGCAGTGCTTGCAGCGCAGGTTGCAGCGGAAGTTCAGCTCCAAAGTGCCAGAGAGCGGGACGCGCTGGTTGTCCAGGCGGCCGCGCATGCGCAGCTTGAACTCGTTGTACCCGATGGAGGATTCCAGGCAATCCATGATGACCTTTAAGCTGCGGTGGTTAGCCCGGCGAGGTGAATAGCGCCGATTTGTTCTAACTGGCTGGCCAGCTCGAGGATATCGGTTTCGGCTTCAGCGGTCTCGATCTCGAACTCGCGGGGTAATTCCTGGCAGATCTCGGCCAGGCTGCGCTGACCATCGACCAGGGACCAGATGCGGGCGGCGGTTTCGTTGAGGGTGAAGATGCTTTCGAAGTCGCCCACGCTGCGCCGGATTGGAACCAGCACACCTTCGCCGACAATTTCGCGATAGACCATGTCGGTGGACTTCTGGTAAACCTGGTTGATTTCAATCATCTGCCTTACCTCCAAAGTAACAATAAAGGGGGAAATTTCTGTTGGGCAGGTCCTTCGACTACGCTCAGGAGGCCTGCCCAACAGAAATCGCGAGAACTGCTATTTCCCAATCCTGGGCAAGTAGATGCGCAGGTAGGTATCGACCGAGATCGGCCCGTACTGGACGGTGGTGCCATCAACAAGGACTTCTTCCAGCCAGTAATAGTAGATTGTACCAGGCTGGACGGCGGCATCGACGAATTGGTACTTCGCTCCGGCGTTTTCACCGGGCACCTGGCTGGCCTCGTAGTGGAGGAAGACCAGCTCGGCGTTCGGATCGAGGGTGCGGTAGAGGTTGAAGCCAACCGTATTGGTTTCCAGCATGGTTTCCCAGGTGATGGTGACACCGGTGGCAGGCTGGTAGACACCCTGGAAGGAGTCCATGGTGACAGCAGTCGGCCCGGACTTGAAGCCGAAGTCGATCGAGATATCGCTGCCGCCTTCGGTCAGGGTGATGGTGAAGTTGTTGGGGTTCGAGTCCTTGGTTGGGTCACCACCCTGGCCGATACCGGTGGGCACGACCGAGGAAGGCGGGGTGAAGGACAACTGGAAGGTTGGCTCGCCACTGCCGACACCGTCGAAGTTTTCATCGAGGAGCAGGTTGTCGAAGCGGTAGTTGCCGCTGGCGTCGGTGACAGCGGTCATGGTGACGACGGCGCCGTTCGGGTAAGTGATGGTCAGGGTGACCTTGACGCCGGGGATGCCGGGTTCACCGGTATCCTGGATGCCATCGTTGTTGTTATCAAACCAGACCAGGTCGCCGACGTAGGCGGGATCGCGGTAGTAGCCGAAGTCAATGGTGGCGAGGTTCTGGCCGCCGGTGACGGTGACCTGGAACGGATCGGCCTTGCTCTGGTTGTCCACGTTGGGATCCTGGCTGCCAGTTGAGTGCCAGAAGCCATTGAGCAGGTTGGCGTCGTCGGTGACATCGACTTTGTAGGTGCCGTCCGGCAGGTTGGTGAAGGAGTAGTTGCCGCTGGCGTCGGTGGTGGTGGTAGCGACGATGTTGCCGTTGGCGTCGTAGAGCACGACAGTTACCCCGGCGAAGCGAGCCGGCTCGGTGCCTTCCAGGGAGCCATCGGCATCGGTGTCTTTCCAGATGGTTCCAGCGAGGCTATTGGGTGAGCTGGTGTCGCGGTAGCCAAAGTCTTGCAGAAGGTTAATACCACCTGTACCCAGGCCCACCGTGGACTGGCTGTTGTTACCGCCATCCGGATCAACGGTGTTGGTGACCCCAGCCGGCAGGGTGGTCGGATCCACTTTGACCACGTAGGTTCCCCCCGTCAGCCCGCCGAAGGTGTACTTGCCGTTCTCATCGGTGTAAGTGGTCGCCAGCAGAGTCGTGCCATTTGAGGCATATAGCTGCACCTTCACGCCTTCGATCCCTTCGCCAACATCGGGGCCATTGCTGAAATTGCGATCCAGGAAGATCGTGTCGCCGATGATCCCCTCGCCCAAGTCGTGGCCGCGCGGGGCGAAGGCAAAGTCAGCATTCGGCGAGAACATGGGCAGGTCCGTCACGGCGCTAATCGTCAGCCCGGTAACCAGGCCCGTGGCCGGGTTACCCTGGCTGCCGCCGTCGCGCAGATCAAAAGTGGGCACCAATTCACCCAGCACGTGGTTCGTGTCGTTGACCCACACCAGGTAGTCGTCCGTGCCCTGGCCGTCTGTGACCGGCAGGCCACTAAAGGTATACACACCATTGGCGTCGGTGATGTCGGTGGCGATGATCGGCTCGCCCGCGTCCCAGGTGCCGTCTCCGTCCAGGTCCTTGATCAGGGCCACGGTCACACCCTGGATCACAGGATCCCCGGGATCCTGGTTGTTATTGCGGTTGGCATCCAACCAGACGGTATCCCCAATATTGCCGGTCGTGCCCGCACCAGGCCGATATCCAAAGTCCGCATTCAGGAAGACATCGCCGGGGGAGAGGGCAATCGGGCTGGTCTGGCTGTCGAGGGTGGCATCCGGGTCGCCGGTCTGGGTGTAACCAGCCGGGGCGGCGCCGCCGTTGACTTTGACCACGTAGGAGCCAGCGGGCAGGTTATCGAAGATGTAATTGCCGTTGGCGTTGGTGGTGGTCGAGCCGCCGGGGTAGAGGGTATCGTACACGCCGTTGTTGTCGGGGTCGTAGAAGAGCTCAACGGTGATACCGCTCAAGCCGATTTCCTCCGGATCCTGGAGGCCGTCGCCATCCGAGTCAATCCAGACCCGGTCGCCGATGGTTCCAGTGCCGGTGTTGCCGGTTACGTCGCTGGTGGGATTCCAGTTGTAGCCGAAGTCGGCGGTGGTGTATTCCTGGTTGGGCAGCAGCGTCACAGAAGAAGTGTGCGGTGTACCCGTTCCGTTCTCGTCATAGGTCGGGTTGGCGGCCAGGCCGGCGGGTAAGGTCGTATTGTCGATCGTCACCGTGTACGAGCCAGGCGGGACGTCATCGAAGATATAACCGCCATTGGTATCGGTGTAGGTGGTCAGGCTGACTGCTGCGCCGTTGTAGGCCGTGCCGCTCAAGGTCACTTTGACATTCGGGATGCCGGGCTCGCCGGCGTCCTGGACGCCATCGCCGTTCTCATCCAGCCAGATGTAATCACCGACCGAGCCGAGGCGCACGAAGCCGAAGTCAAAAGTGTTATCGGTTTCGCCCTTGTCCACCGAGGCCGCCTGCCCGGTAGCGTTGTCCGAGTCGAGTGCGTCGTTGCCGCCCTGGTCGCGTTTCGTTTCTGCAAGACCAGCCGGCGTGGCAACCGAGATCGAGAAGACCGGCTGGCCGCTGCCGCCGCTGGCAGGAAAGTCCTCATCCAACAGCAGGTTGGCGAAGCTGTACGAGCCATCCGTGGCGGTGGTGGTCTTGAGGGTAGTGGTGCCGGCGCTGTTCGGCCAGGTGATCGTCAGGGTCACGGGCACCCCGGCAATGCCAGGTTCTCCCGTGTCCTGCACCCCGTTCCCGTTCAGGTCCTCCCAAACGAAGTTGCCCAGGGCTGCGGGGTCACGGTAGTAGCCGAAGTCAGCGGTGGTGTTGGTACGATTGCCAGGACCCACCGTCACTGGGTAGGGATCGACCTGGCTGTTGTTGTCGCTGCCAGCACTGGGTCCGTTCGACTTCCAGTAGCCGTTCAAGACATTGGCGTCGTCGGTCACATCTACATAGAAGGTGCCATCGGGCAGATTGCCGAAGCTGTAGCTACCGCTGGCATCAGTGGTGGTGGTCGCCACGACGTCGCCATTGGCATCCCGCAAGACCACCGTCACACCATTGAAGCGACCAGCTTCCGTGCCGTCGAGAGTTCCATCGGCGTCAGTGTCATTCCAGATGGTGCCGGAGATGGTGTTTAAGCCTTGATAACCAAAGTCCTGGCTCAAGCTGGTCGGCGTCGCGGTGCTTAGCGTCACCGAAGACTTGTTGTCCTTGGTGGCGTCTGGATCTCCAGTTTGGGTCACGCCGGCAGGCAGTGAGGCGGGTACCACCTCCACTTGATAAGTAACGCCGCCAGCTGAGACGGACAGGTTTCCGAAGTAGTAGTGCCCGTTCTCATCGGTGACGGTGACCGCCAGCAGATTGCCCGAGTTATCGAGCAGGCGCACCGCCACACCTTCCAGCCCTGGTTCACCAGCATCCTGGACGCCATCCCCATTCTTGTCCAGCCAGATGTAGTCGCCGATCAGTCCTTCGCCAGTTGTATGCCCACCAGGGGCATAGCCGAAGTCCTGGTTCAGGTTACCTGCGGTGGTCAGGTTGGTCACGGCACTGATGTTGGGAGTCCCGGGACCGTTGCTGTCATAGGTGGGCACCAGGTCGCCAAGCACATTGTTGGTATCATTGACCCACACCAGGTAATCCTGACCGCTTCCAGCAGGCACGCCTGAGAACAGGTACTGCCCGCTGGCGTCGGTGATGTCAGTGGCAAGGATCGGTTCATCGTCCGCTGTACCGAGGATGTTATCTATGCCATCGATATCCCAGGCGCCATCTGCGTTGGTGTCTTTGATCAGGGAGACGGTTACGCCGGAGATGCCGTACTCGTTCGTGTCAGTTCCGCCGGGTGCACCGGTCGGTCCGACGCCATCAGCGTCCGCATCGAACCAGATCGTGTCGCCGATTGAGCCCACCTGCGCCGTCGTCGGCTGGTAGCCGAAATCGGCATTGACGAACACATCTCCGGGGGCGAGGACGATTGGAGTGGTAGTGATGTTGTCGTTGGTTCCAGTGGTGCCGAAGTGATCCGGATCGCCGGTCTGGGTGTAACCAGCCGGCAGGGTAGTCGTATCCACCTGGACTACGTAAGCCCCGGCTGAAAGACCATCGAAGATGTAATTTCCAGTGGCATCGGTGATATCGGTTTGAATGGGTAAACCAGAATCATCATCAGCAGTGCCATAGATTCCATCTGGGCCCGGGTTAAAAATGCCATCTGGTCCAGGACCGAACAGTTTCACAGTCACACCAGCCAGGCCTAGTTCCTCCGCATCCTGCCTGCCGTCCCCGTCAACATCCACCCACAACCGGTCGCCAATCGCCCCGGTCGCGCCGGAGGGCGGGTTATTGGTCTCGGTGGTGGTACTGTAGTTGTAGCCAAAGTCAGCCGTCAGGTACTCTTGGCCTGAAGAGAGCAGGAGGGTGCTCGTATGTGGTGTGCCAGTCCCGTTTTCATCATAGGTTGGGTTAACCAGTCCAGTTGGCAGGGTGGTCTGGTCAACCGTGACGGTGTAGTTGCCTGGCATAAGATCGGTGAAGAGGTAGCCACCGTTGGCGTCGGTATAAGTTACCCAGGTGTTCGTCCCATCGGTGAGGGTTACCTTGACGTTGGGGATACCGACTTCACCGGCATCCTGGTCGCCGTCGCCATCCTCATCCAGCCAGACGTAGTTACCGATCGAGCCGAGGTTCAGGTTGAAGCGGTAATCCTCCACTTCGCCGCCAGTCACAAAACCAAAGGGTGCAATGGTCGCGTTACAGGTACCATTAAAGGTACCATCGGAGGTTGGGCTGAGGCGGAAGCGGAGGTAGTAGTTGTTCGTAGTCGGGTTAAATAGGTTAGACGGTACCGTCACCGCAAGGTTTGTCGCGCCAGTGTTCAGTTTTACATTCTGAACAATATGCTCGGAGAAGGTTGAGAAAGTATCATAACCGCCGGTTTTGGTGAAGTTGCCGTCGGCTGAGTTCACCCCGGCTCCTGAGCCGGCGTCATCGGTGAAGTCCATCCAGGCGTTCAGACAACCCGGGCCGCTGGAGGTGACACTAATTCGACCATTGCCGGCATTCCATCCCGCCGCAGTACCTGAGAGGACTACGCCATCCTCATCAGCCTGATATTGCAGGTCGTCGCCGTCGGCGCTCGTTGAGGGAATGCCTTGCAGGTTAGCATCCCACAGGCTGCCCAAAAATAGGCCAGTCCAGGAATGGCGCGGCCCGTTTTGGGATAGGGAGGTGCGGTACGAGTCGGGCAGATCGCCCCAGTCGTTGGTCGCCACTGGGTTGGTCGTGCAGCGCTCGAATGCACCTTCACTGGAGCTCCCCACCACGCAGTTTTCGATCTCTTCGTAACCACTGTCTTCCTCTAAGAGCACATCAAAGCGTACGTAGAAGGTCGCGCCCGAGGCAAGGTTACCCAGCAGCACGCCATCTGGTGGAGGAGCGGTCGTATCATCCAATGGGAAGGGGGTGCCGCTGCCATTATCCGGGATGCTTACCCAGCCGCTTCCGACATCTTTTTGAGTTGTAGACAGGACATAACTCGTATTGGTGGGGACTGTATCATAAACGTAAACATTGTTCGCTGTAGTTGGACCATTGTTGGTGATGGAGATCGTATAAGTCGCCACATCACCAACGCTGAGCTGACCGTCACCATCGTTGTCGGTTTTGAGCACCAGGGTCTTGGCACCCTGAACCAGGCGTAATGGTGCAACCGATGTACCCGCATCAAGGGCAGGAGCTGCTGTACTGGTATTGTCAAGGTCCTGACCCCAGGCTAACGCCAGGTTGCAGCCTGCCGTTCCACCATAACCCACACCGCTCGCTGTGCGGCTCCATACGCGTGCCCCGGTCTGATCAAATTCCTCAGTATCCAGGGGTGGTTCGAATAGACGCACCGACTGCAAACGATTGACCAGGATACCATTCTGGGTACCAGCTTCTGCTGTACCATCACCGGTAGTATCAACCGAGTCCGCCGTGCCGTCGTTATTCCAGTCCACGTAAACATAGGCGCTAGCAGTTCCCGATGGGCAGGCTGCAGTAACCCACAATGGGCTACTGTTCTCAGTCTGGTTAACAGTTGAGGTGGGATCCCTACCCAATCCTAGCCCTACCAAAGCTTCTGTGGTGAGGAAACTGTCAGGATAAAGGGTGTAGCTCCAGTCGGATTGCGAGCCATCTCGACCGCCACCATCGCCGGAGGCTACATCGACCGCAGCGATGCCGAAGATGACCTTGGTTGTGTCAATGGCCCCGCTGCTATTTGATGCATAGCAGCGAGCGCCCTGGCCATCGGTCAGGTCTACCGTATATACTCCACGAGAAGCTATCGAACCAGAGGTGACATTGGCAACGCCATAGCGTTCACAGGTGATGTAGATGCTGGAGCCGTTAACAGTAGGGTTATACAACCAGAGCCGGGTTGGATTCGTTTCCTCTCTTCCTGAGGCTGCCCATAGGCTGGTTGCATAAGCTTTGGTTGGCAGGAGGGTCATATCGCGCGATTCGAAAGTATCGTCTATATCTCCAGTCAGCAGCACGACCTGGATCGGCTTGTCGGACTGCACGCGCCCTCCTTGCTGGACGCCAGTGACATAGTAGCTACCGCCTTGATTTAGAGTCGTTGTGGTTTCATATGTGCCATCCCCTGCAGCATCGATTTGCACCGTTGTATTCGTTTGCGAGGCCATGATTGTAAATGCAGATGCCTGGAACATGCTGGTGCCTGGCGATGCGGTATTTTGACCTACGGGTGCTTCATACGCTGTGCCCCATTCCGCTGTAGGATAGATCTCATGGGCGAAAGCCAATAAAGTGCTGGTGCCTGCCGCCCAGTTGGCTTTCGCCATAGCGATTGTTCCGCTGGCGCCGATCTTGTCCTTGGCATCAAAGACGACCTTGCTGGGATTATACCCGCAACCCCACATCACCTTGACGTTGTCAAACGACCAGTAGTCGTTGGTGGAGAGAGCATCCTCCAGGTAGAAGCGGATGCGAGTATTTGCTGACACCTCGCTACTTGGCAGCTCAAAGCCCCAAGCATGATCAGGGTCATTGCTGGAATCGTTGTCAAACGTCCACAGCGTGGTCGGGCTTGCCCAGGTTCCATCGTCATCAACGTCCACGCGAATATTCTCATTGCCGCCACCCAGCGATATTCCACTTCCGCTGCTAAGGTCGAAACTTATCGTGGCGCAGGCGTCCCCCGTAGGCAGGCTTACCGATCGCTGAATATAATCCCCACCATCAGCAGTAGCATCGAAACGGAGAGTGTTGCTGGTGATCAGGATATCACCTGAGGCAGGTAAGTTATTATCCCCAGTTTCATCCCAGGTATTAGCCCAGGTGTTCGTACCATTATTGTTGTTGTAAGCGACAGTGCTGAAGCGATCGAGCACGTCGTTCGTCGTGATGTCGACGTCGTTGTACGGGACGATGACATCGCCAGCGTACAGCCGATCATTGGCGTTCGTACAGGTCAAAGCCACCCCGGATTTGTTGGGTGGACAGCCATCGGCAGCCAGCTGGTTGCCCCAGATCTGTACCCCACCCGGGTTGGTGCTGCTGTCATAGATCTCCGCTGCGGTGGGGTTGGCGATGTCCCCCGCGTAGCCATTTTCCCACTGGTCATAGTAGATATACGTGTCAGTCGCCGTTATTGAGATCGAGAAATAGGTAGAGATTGGACGGGCTGAGTCCGAGGCACCACCATCGGTATCGACGAGGTCGAAGAACGATAGGGCGTCACCCTCGGGTAGCGTAACATAATAGGTTTGTACCGGGGATGGATTGGCCGCCAGAGCTGGTTGCACACCTGGCATTCCCAGCATCAGGCTGAGTGCCATCAGCAATGAAAGAATTACCATGCCCGCTTTTTTCCAATTCCAGGCAGGCGATGGGTTAACATGAATGGATTTGACTGTAAGATTCTTCATTCTGATAGCCTCCATAATTTCGAATCCCTTTTCCAATTTGGTGAAATAGTCTGAAACTTGTATTAATATACTTTTATACCCCTTTCATTATATTTTAACCTATGAAAAAGTCTAGAGGGGCGATAATCGTATTTACAATATTTTTATTATTTTCAGGCTTTAGGTTATTCCCATCCTTTTTGCCAGGCAGCAAGCGGTCTAATCAAATGCCAACTCATCAGCCCGAGAGCTCCCATTGAATTCATAGAGACCCTCGGGCTGATTGTTCTAAGATGTGATGAATGTAGGTTGGTTATCACCTGAAAGTTATTATCTTGTTGTCCGTATCACTCACTGTGTAACGACCCACAGGATCTTTGAAATCCTGTGGGTCTGCCGGTTAAGACTACTGCGCCGAGATCAGGATATCATCCACTGCTGCATCGACCAGGCTGGCACCGCTGGCGTCGGCGGCTTCGATCAGCAAATAAACCGTCTGACCAGCCAGGCTGCTGAAGTTATAAGTCAGCGTCGCCCAGGCGGCATCGTCATCATTGGCTGCCCCAAGTTCTTCTAACGCGGTGATGGTTGTGGCTCCGACAATTTTCACGCGCAGGAAGTCAGCACTGGACGAGTTCGTACCATGCGCTAGGTAATACCTCAGCGTCAGCGTGTAAGTTTTTCCAGCAGGCAAGGTAAAACTGGGAGACCGGATGGTGGTCACACCGCCGTCGATATCGTAGCTGCCGGCGTTAGAGCCTGCCAATGGTCCGGTGACCAGGTTATAGGTGCCACTCGTGGTAGTGCCGAGCTGCTTCGGTCCGCTCGAGTCAGTGCTTTGTGGATCACCTCTCTCCCACTGGCCGATTGTAGCGGTATCGGTGCCGTTCGGGTTGACCGTCCAACTTTTGTCGGTCTCGAAGTCATCCGAGAAGACTGTCACCGGTCCGGCTGGATTGACCGTAATAGACACGGTTGCCGGGTTCGAGTCTAGATTCCCATCGTTGACTTTAAAGGTGAAGCTGTCAGATCCTGTGTAGCCTGAGGCAGGGGTATAGGTCAGGCTTGGGCCGGTGCCGCTCAGACTGCCATGGCTCGGTGACGTGACGATGCTGTAGGTCAGGGGATCGCCATCCACATCCGAACCGCTTAAGGTGATCGCCAGGGCTGTATCCTGTTGGGTGGTGACAGATTGAGAATTGGCAACCGGCTGGTCATTGACCGGAGTCACCGTGATCGAAACCGTGGCGGGGGTCGAATCTACCCGACCGTCGTTCACGATAAAAGTGAAGCTATCCGAGCCATTGAAATTGGCAGACGGTGTGTAGGTCAGGTTAGGCGCGGTGCCACTCAATGTACCCTGGCTGGGAGCGCTTGTCACGCTGAAGGTCAGTGGATTGCCATCCGGGTCGCTGCCGGTCAAAATGATAGTGAGAGCAGTGTCCTCCGCGGTCGTGACCGATTGTGGGTTGGCGGTTGGGGCCTGGTTCGGAGCTTCAGCCACAATCACAACATCATCGATTGCGGCTTCTACCAGGCTGGCACCGCTGGCGTCTGCTGCTTCGATCAGCAGGTATACCGCCTGGCCGCCAAAGCTATCCAAGCTGCCGTTGAAGCTTGTCCAGGCTGCGTCGTCATCGTTTGCTGCACCGAGTTCTTCCAGTACGGTCGCGGTGGTTGCACCTACTACCTTGACCCGTAAGTAGTCCGCAGTCGAGGAGTTGTTTCCGTGCGCCAGGTAGTAGTTGAAGGATAGGGTCAACTTGCGCCCACCCGGCAGGGTGAAGTTGGGCGAGCGAATTGTGGTGATGCCTCCATCAAGATCGTAAGCGCCAGCGCTCGATCCGGCTAACGGTCCGGTAACCAGATCATAGCTGCCACTGGTGGTCGTGCCAAGTTGTTTGGGACCACTCGAGTTGGTGTCGGCCGGATTGGCGCGCTCCCACAAGCCGAGTGAGGCAGTGTCTGTACCATTGGGGTTACGCGTCCAACCCTTATTGGTCTCAAAGTCGTCATTGAAAACGGTCAATGGACCGGCTGGGCTGACGGTGATGCTCACCGTCACTGGAGTGGAGTCGACCTGCCCATCATTGGTGACGAAGCTAAAGCTGTCCTCACCGGTATATCCGGCATTCGGAGTGTAGGTCAGGTTCGGGGTCGTCCCAGTCAGGCTGCCATTGCTCGGACCACTGGTCACATTGAAGGTCAGGGGATCGCCATCCACGTCTGAACCACTCAGCGTGATGCCAACGGAGGTATTCTGCTCGATGGTGGCAGATTGTGAATTTGCGACTGGTGGGTCATTCACTGGATTGACGGTGATCGAGACCGTGGCGGGAGCGGAAATGGCTTTACCATCGTTGGCGATGTAGGTAAAGCTATCAGGTCCATTATAATTCAGGGAAGGCCAGTAGGTCGCCGTAGAACCGCCGTTGGTCAGCGTGCCGTGTAACGGCTGGCTGGTAATGCTGAAGAGCAGTGGATCGCCATCGGGATCCGAGCCAGTCAGCAAGATGAGGCGCGAAGTGTCTTCCGGCGTGCTAACCGCTTGGTCATCCGCGACCGGTGGGTGATTCACTTCGGTCACGGTCAGGCTGATCGTAGCGATATTCGAATCCAGGGTTCCATCATTGGCTTTGAACTCGAATCCATCCGGGCCAACGTAGCCAGCCTCCGGGGTATAGGTCAGGTCAGGCGCGGTACCACTCAAACTGCCGTGGGCGGGTGGGTTAACGATAGTGTAGGTTAAGGTATCGCCGTCCGCATCTGCAGCTGTCAGGGTGATCGCCACTGGGGTTTCCTGTGCGGTCGAGACGGACTGCTCATATGCTACTGGGGCGTCATTTACATTGGTCACGTCGATGCTCACCGTGGCAGGTGTTGAATCAATCTGTCCATCATTGACGATAAAGGTAAAGCTGTCCGCGCCGAAGTAGTTATACGCCGGGAAGTAGGTGACAGCTGGAGGCGTGCCTTCCAGGCTACCATGGCTGGGATAGCTTGTGACCAAGTAGGTCAGGGGGTCGCCATCTGCGTCGCTGCCGGTTAAGGTGATGTCGAGGGGTGTCTCTTCAGCCGTAGACACCGACTGCGGATCCGCAATCGGTACCTGGTTCGCCGGACCAGTGATATTGAGGAAGATGGCGCTAAAGGCGCCCCAGTTGTTGTTGACATCCTTGCCGCGCACATAGACCAGGTGTTTACCAGTACTCAGCCCGCTTGTATTGAGGCTGGCGGTCACGTTTTCTGTCTTGGCGTTGAAGCTGCCATCGGAAGCCGCCATGCTGTTGGCGACAGCCCCCGAGCCCCAGGGTGGGGTGTCGATGTAGTACTCAGCTGCGGCGATGTTCTGGGTGGGCTCGGTGCCGTTGCTATTGTTGTAGCGCGTGTCGTTGATGCTGGCAGTCAGGGTCACGGGAGTGCCGGCGGGGATATCGTTGGCGCTCAAAGCCAGGCTGAGTGCATCCGGGCCGGCTGGGGTCATATAGGGGGTGCGCACCACCTTGGCGGCATAGATCAAGGCCGGCATGTTAGCTGGGAGCAGGGTGTCGGTAAAATAGCTGCACGACTGGAAGAAAGCCGTGCCGACCTCCCAGGTGTAGCCCGGCACGCCAAAAACGCCATAGGAATAATCTTTGCTGGCGCCATCCGTTACATATAATTCAATAGCCTGTTGTGGGGTATGGTTGTTGAAGTAAGCCCACTTGCGCCCCAGGGTTTGCATCCCCGCCCCATTCGGGGGCACGGTGCTGGTGAAGCCCCACGGCCACAATACCAGTTGACCGTACGAGTGCATGTCGATGTAGACGCCAGTGGCATCCAGCGGGGCCGGGTCAGTCAGGTTCGGCCCGCGCTGGTCGGGGAAGATCGAAGCCATGTAATTCTGGACAGCCTGGATTTCCGGTTCTGAGGCCGGTGCAGCGCCGTGATAGGAAAGATCGCAAGGTGCATCACTGGATCCACCGCAGCAGTCCCATTGGAAGCTGAAGTTACGATTTAAGTCAGCCCCGCGGTTGCTGCTGGTCACACCACAGTAGTTCTCGTTGGTGTTCTTGCGCCAGGATGCGCCGGCCTCGGCTTCCTTACGCCCGTCCGGGTTGGTTTGCAGCATCAGGTGGACTTCGTGGTGGTCGAGGATCCAGGTCGCATCGGGGTCGATGCCGTAGTTGTTCACCAGGTACTCGCCAAAGCGGGTGACCAGCTCGGGGGTGGCGTATTCGCGGGCGTGGATCCCACCGGTAACAAACAGCTTGGGCTTGTTACCGGTGATGGCCGAGTTGGTCAGCTTGAGTACCATCATGTCGTAGCCATCCGGTTGCCCGACGCTCTTCTCCCACGAGTCGCCGACATCGGTCCAGGTTGCCAGGTTGGGATGGTTGGTGGCAAGCGCCTGGGCTGAGGCAAAGGTCTCTTCAACGGTGCGATAGCAGGAGTAACCGGGGATAGAGTCAATTTCTGGCGGGACTGCCTCCCGGACGGGAGGTTCAGTCCAGGTGAAATCCCTTTCCACTCGTAGACCGAGGTTGAGGGCCAGCAGGCGGTCGATATCGGCTTGCTTGACCTTCATAATGTGATAACCCTCTTCGTAGTTCGTCTCTTGAATCTGAGGCTCGAACGATAAGAGGATCTTGTTGCCTGTGGTGAGATCGGGATAATAGACGCGCACGACGACAACTTGATCCGGAAGAAGTCTATCCTGACAATTTTCGCATACTCCCGGTCCTTGGGCAGTGACTGCCGGTGGGATGAACTGGCATAGGAGAGCCAAAATCACCAGCAGAGCAAAGAACCTGTAACGATGTATGTTTGTTGAATGATCCAGTTGTTTCATTTTTTGTTCCTCCGTGGATCTGATTTACTGTGGAGATTTCTTGATTACTTTATTAATACTTCAGCAGGCAAGCTTATACTGGATACGAACTCATGCGATTTGGATAGGTCGTCTAAAAACTAGTTTTTAGACGACCCATCCAAATAAGGTGAAAATTAAGGAGCGATGCTGAAGGAGTCCGTGTCCTCGCCGGAAAAGCCATTGACCGAGCCGTCCCAATACATTGCGAAGGTGCAAGTGGTTGTGTTACCCAGCGACCCGGGAGTGCAAACAAAGATATCGGAGCCGTCACCGCTAACCCCAGTAACACTGAAGCTGCCCAACGTGGTCAGGTAGATCTTCCCCGCAGTATCCACCCAGGCGCCGTTTACATCTTCATTGGATGAGTTGGACAAGCCAACATCGGACCCGTCGAAGTACAGCGCCCAGGTGCCGCTGGTGGTGGAGCCAAGTTGATTTGGCGTAAACACCAGCAGGTCTTCGTCTGTTCCAGACGCGCCAGTGACGGATACATTACCCAGAGTGCTGATGAGCAGCCTGCCATCAGCCAGCAGGGCAAAAGCGTCTACATCTTCATCTGTGGTTGACAGGCTGACATCCGAACCGTCAAAATACCATTGCCAGGTTCCTGCAGTGGTCGCGCCCAATGAGGTCGGCACGAAGCGCAGGATGTCTGAATCATCCACTGATGTAAAGCCAGTCAGGGTGAAGTCGCTGTCGAAGCTCATCAACAACGAGCCATCGGCTTGACGCTCGAAGGCGTCAATATCGGTATTAGATAAACCGACATCGGAGCCGTCGAAGTAAAGACTCCAAACGCCGCTAGCCTGATTCTTGAGCAGGATATCTTCATCGGCAAATGAGACGCCCCCAGCCGTGCCTGAAGTGCTGGAGCCAAGGTAGAGCATCGGACCGCTGGGGGTAATCGTTATGGATACCGTCGCGGGAGCTGAACTAACCTGACCATCATTCGCTATAAAGGTGAAGCTGTCAGACCCTGAATAGCCAGCCGTCGGGGTATAGGTCAGGTTTGAAGTTGTACCACTCAGGCTGCCGTGACTGGGTGATGTGACAACGTTGTAGGTGAGTGTATCACCGTCCACATCTGATCCACTCAGGCTGATCGCCACCGCCGTATCCTGTTGCGTGGTCACTGACTGTGGATTAGCAATCGGTGCATCGTTCACTGCGGTGACGGTGATACTCACCGTCGCAAGGGCTGAGTCAGCCTGGCCGTCAATCACCTTAAAAGTAAAGCTATCAGCGCCATTGTAGTTTGCCGCTGGGGTATAGGTCAGGTTGGGAGCCGAACCACTCAGCGTGCCATGGCTGGGGCTGCTGGTGACCTGGAAGGTCAACGGATCGTTGTCCGGGTCCGAGCCGGTCAGGGTAATGGCTCTTGGAGTGTCTTCAGCCACGCTGACCGACTGGTCATCCGCTACCGGCGAGTGATTGACCGTGGTCACCGTGATGCTGACGGTGGCAATATTCGAATCCACTGTCCCGTCGTTGACTTTGAACTCGAAACCATCCGGGCCAAGGTAACCAACGTCCGGGGTGAAGGTCAGGTTCGGCGAAGCGCCGCTCAGGCTGCCATGCCCGGGCGAACTGACAATGATATAACTCAACAGATCGCCATCCACATCCGTACCGGTCAGGGTGACGGCTACCGGCGTATCTTGCTGAGTAGTGACCGACTGAGTGTTGGCAACCGGCGCATCATTCACCGCATTGATGGTCAGGCTGACTGTCGCGGGTGAGGAATTAACTTTTCCGTCATTGACAACGAACTGGAAGCTATCCGCGCCGTTATAATTTGACTTTGGGGTGTAGATCAGGTCAGGTGCCGTGCCACTCAGGCTACCATGGTTGGGTCCACTGGTGACCTGGAAGGTCAACGGGTCATTGTCTGGATCGGAACCGTTCAGGGTAATACTCACAGCAGTATCCTCGGCCGTGGACACCGACTGCGGGACCGCTGAGGGCGGCTGGTTCGCCGGACCAGTGATATTGAGGAAGATGGCGCTAAAGGCGCCCCAGTTG
>CAZAGA010000009.1:0-622 GCA_964484335.1 uncultured Anaerolineaceae bacterium | reverse complement strand
ATGATCCAGTTGTTTCATTTTTTGTTCCTCCGTGGATCTGATTTACTGTGGAGATATGCAGTTCCCTTTTTTTATTAATGTAACTCTTTCGCCGCTGATCCCAATGACGCTGAAGCTGTCCTATTTAGACCAAATTATGGGGAATTGATTCATAAAAACCTCTTGCCAGACGCTAAATACAAACAATATTTAGGTAATAATGTTATTATCAATCAATTTGGCGCTTGTGCAATAAATATTTCGTAAAAAATTGTGACAATTGCCACAATTGCGCACCGGGCGAGCCTGGCTCTTTGATGAAAAATGAATCCGCTTTTAATGCTGACTTTATGGACGGTTCCAGGCAGGGCGAGTATAGTTACCCTAGGTCAACTTATCTTGACGTGGAAGGGAATTCATCAATGATCTCAACTGTTACGACCTCAACTGTTTCGACTGTCACAACAGCGGCGATTGCCGGCTCGGTGGCTTTAATCGGGGTGCTGGTGCTGTTTGTCCTGTTATTTCAAAAGGAAATGACGACTGCGGCAGATGGCGGCCGGATGAAGCGGATGGGCCGGGCGCTGACGATCGGGATTATCCCGCTGATGATCGCGTTCGTCCTGGTGGTGGTCTACCGGGT
>CAZAGA010000008.1:0-26753 GCA_964484335.1 uncultured Anaerolineaceae bacterium | reverse complement strand
GGGAGAATTTATCACCCAGGCTCAGCGAGCCAGTTGAGGAGACGAGCAAGCTTGGCACAGCAGCCTGGATAGGAGGTTCGGTTGGCTGAGACTCCGGTGATGAGATAACTGTTTCAGGCAAGGGTTTTTTTCAACTGTGGTGGGGGTAGCTGCCGGTGGTTGTGGTTGCTCAGCAGCAGACATCGCTTCGGCCAGACCAGGAATGGCAGGCCAATCTATCCCACCCTGAGCCAGATATTTTTCGATCAGTCCAAGGAACTGACCAGGAATATCGATCGAACCGACCAGAAACATGTCACCAACAACCAGAAATGGTACACCACCACTTTCCTGCTTGAAATGGCTTAGAGTAGCAGTAAACAAAACCTGACCACCCGGTTGAGAAATATCCACGCCGACAATGCTCAATTGTTCGCCGTATTTTTCAAATAATGGCGGTAAGGTTTTCGTGATGACCAGCTCGCAGTGTCCGCAATATGGAGAGTAAAACAGGACCGCCCGGACAACCGGCTGAGGGGATATAGACTGAGCAGCAAAACCTGGTAAAACGCTCAAATAACTCAGCATTAAGGTAAGCAGAAGAACCGATAGCGTTTTGGTTTTTTGAAGTAATTTATTTATCATATTCAAATAAGATCTTTGCATAAATTTACTAAAATTATAGTTTTTCCTTGTGGTTTGAACGCCTGGATTAAGCGCTTAGGCAACCGCTTCCTGCAACCGATTAAACACCTAAGAAACCAGAAAGCAGAAAAACAAATAACGCCCCAGTGATAATACCAAGGGCAGTCAGGTGATGATGACCATGCTCGCGCGCAGCCGGGATGAGTTCATCCAGCGTGATGAATACCATGACACCACCCGCAAAAGCCAGGGCCCCAGGAACAAAAAACTTAAAGTTAAACAAAAAAAGGGCAGCAATCAAAGCCCCAAGTGGCTCTGCCATTCCAGAAAGGAAGGCGACTCGGACAGAATCGCGGCGAGCCACACCACTTGTACAGAGCGGTAGAGCGGTGGCCATGCCTTCCGGGATATTATGGAGTAAAATCGCCAGGGCAATGAAAAAGCCAAAAGATGGAGCATGCATATACCCAGCTCCGACGGCAATGCCCTCGGGTATATTATGAATTGTTATACCAATCGCGATCAGGATTCCTGATTTATATAAAACTTGATCAAGGGGCCGGTTGCGCCTCAACTGGCCCAAACGATGCCGGCCAGGGTGAACGTGTTTGGACGATATTGTCTCATCGGAAGCTCCTTGATGGGGTATCTCCTCCTCGCCAAAACGAATGTGTGGTATCGTTACATCTATCGCAAACATAAAGAACGCCCCTGCAGCAAAACCAATGGTTGCAGTGGCAAAGCCCTGCAATTCCCAGGCCTCATTGACCAGTTCCAGAAAGGATAAAGTAATCATTACCCCGGCAGTAATCCCCATCAGAAAGCCATACTGCCGGGGTCCAGGTCTTCGAATGACCGCGATTAAGCCTCCCAATCCAGTGCCCAAACCGGCCACCAGACTAAGCAGAACGACGGTGATAATTGGTGGTAAGTTATTCATTTTTCCGGTTGGATCACCACCGGGTAAATTGATCCGTAGTTGTTAATGAAGTAATTCTACTCGATCAACGATATTTCCATCCAGATAAGCCTTTACAGCGTCGTCAATCCAGGCAATTTCGGTTACAACTGGGCGAATACCCGCCTCAACGATACTCTCATAGGCACCTCGCCCCATCCCGCGGCAGAGGAGCGCCTGACAATCGGATATAACTTGCGCCATCCGAAGATGCTTATTATGAGAGGCTGGATCCATCCCATGGAGCTGCCCAGGTATCTCCAGGTGTACCTCATTCGCGAACTGGTTATGGCCAAGTTTCTCCCGCAACTCACGAGCAATTATCTGACCATTCTCTACGGTTAAAACTAAGTAATATGGAGCGCGGCCGAAATGCTGGCTGATGGTCTTCCCATCTTCAGTAATGGCTGCAATTTTCAGCGTTTTTTCAGTTGACATATAGTTCTCCCATTGCATTAGTTTTTTTGGATCACGACTGAAGCTTTCCTTGACAATCCATTCTCCAGCAAAGGTATCCAAAGATCGATACAGCCATCATCCCGATTGCTAATACCGCCAGACCGGCCAATCGCCACGGACCAAGCCGGCTTAGCCGAAGTAAGAGAAATGGCTGGCCGGGTTTAGCCTGGACCGTGACAGGCTGTACGGCTGTGGTGGTCATTACTGGAAACGAGGTTGAGCTGATCCCAGCAATCGATGAAAATGTCACCACCCGTGCCAGGTAATCATCTGCATGGCAGGCCTGGCAGCGCTCAGCATGATTGCGAGTCGGGTAAAGTACCATGCCTTCATGCGCGATTTCTTCAACCATACTATCCGTCCGACCGCCATGACAATAAACACAATGCATCGGCGCATCGCACAGACAGAACCATTTTCCGCTGTCATAGAGATAATATTGATGTTCATGACAGGAGACGCAGTTTGCATCATTCTCTAGCGTGGCAACAGGCTCCTGAGCACCAACCCTTGTTGCCTGAAGCAACAATAAGAGTGCAGTTCCAAGGTAGATCATTAGCAGACTTTTCCAATTTCGTAGCATCTCACACCTCCCGAATGACGATATATACGACTCCAGTGCTTTTCAAATCAATTCACTCAGACCTGAAAATGGCGCGTGGTTGGATCGTCGCCTTCATCCGCAGGACACATAATCAACAACGACTTGGAAGCTCTTTCGCTGGCATTCTGCCAACAATGGGGCAAATGAGCCTGAAAAACCAGGCTGTCGCCAGGCTTCAGGATGTAATTTTGCGCCTTAATCGTATACGCAATGCACCCTTCCAGGCAAAAAACAAATTCATGCCCAGTATGAACAATTGGGGTCGGTCCGCTATTGGCGTAAGGTTCGATCGTAACAAGTAGCGGCTGACCACCCCGGAAGGTTAGTCCTGCCCCAAGGTCAGAAATTGTTCCGTGTGCAAAAGCTGCTTGAACACGCTCACCAGCCTTCTGGTAAGCAATATTGTCCTTAGAAGTATCATGATCAAAAAAAGCTGTTATTGGCACATCCAAAGCACTGGCCAAAAGTTGAAGCGTACTTACACTGGGCGAGGTTCTTCCATTTTCGATCAAGCTAAGCGTGTTGACATTCAATCCACTCTGAACTGCCAGGCAGCGAATCGATAAGCCATGTTTCATGCGTAGATCGCGTAAACAACGCCCCACGTGTATTTCGACGGGGAGACCATCCCGATCAGAATCCAGTATCCTACTTTGCTGTCTCTGGCGGGATTTCTGCGCTAGGGGCGCTATCAGGTACTCAGGGCGAGATGAATCAGTCATATCTTTTATAAAAAATCAAACTGGGATTGACAACTAATATTATAGTACAATAATCTGTATAAAACAAGCTATATAAATAATATAATAGTACATTTGGCGCTACTTACCTTAAGATATTACTGGGGAGGCGTGCAGTCACACGCCTCCCCAGTAATAAAGTAGACTGGTTTTCTGTGTCTAGAAGATGCCTGGGATTTATATTGCTTAGGGACGGCCGCCGCGACAGCCTCCGCCTGCGGTACTTTGCCAATTCCAACATCGCCAAACCCATACCCGCTGAAAGAGGTGAGGCTAAGAATAGTCCAATAAGCATCCAGCGTCATGAATTGAGGCTGGTTGGTCTCATGAACCTTTCTGGCTTCAGGCGGGAACTGGTTGTTTCGCTTAACAACCTTGACAATGGGATGAATCAAGACTATCGCGCGATCACCTTTAAATACAAACCTTTATGTGGACGCAAGGTCAGCAATGCCCGGAGTTGGATCGGATCCTGAGGAACGACTTCAAAGCGGAAGCGACGAGCAATCATCGGCAGGATCACCTGGCCTTCAAACATGGCCAGACTGGCTCCCAGGCAAATATGTGGGCCACCGCCAAAGGGAAAGTAGGCATACTTGGGATAGCGCGCTTTCCAATCGCCCGCAAAGCGCTGCGGGTCGAAACAAAGTGGATCTATGAAGAGGCGCTCACTGCGCTGAATGACCCACATTGGGATGAGCATCACACTGCCGGCTGGCACAGTGGTCTGACCGAATTGCAAGTTGGCACGGGCCTGGCGAACCATCAGCGACCAGGCTGGTGGATACAGGCGCATTGATTCGTTCAATACCATTTCGGTATAGGGCATATCTTTCAGGTCTTCCAGGACCGGGCGGCGGTCACTAAACACCGACACGGCTTCATCATTAAGCTGGCGATCAGATTCCGGATTCTGTGCCAGGAGATATAGTGTCCACATCAGCATCAAGGCAGTGGTTTCATGACCAGCACCGAAGAGAGTTTTTAACTCGTTGCAAATTTCCTGGTCAGTCAAAGTTGCACCGGTCTCTGCATCCTTGGCGGTTATCAGATCAGAAAGCACATCGCCATAATCGTGGCCTTCACCACGGCGCCGGCGAATCAGATTCATAATGAAACTTTCAATCGTGCGGGATGCCCTTCGGACGCGCAGGTTATCCGGAGTTGGCACCCAAAGAGGAGCCTGCTGGAAAGCAGTTGTCCGGGCAGTTAAGACCTCAAAAACCGAGGTTAATGCCTGGTTTAGTTCAGCTGCTTCGCTCTGAATATCCTTGACGCTGAAAATGATATCGGCGATGATACCCATTGTAGTACGCATCATCTCAAACATCATTTCGTACGAACGCCCGCCCTGCCAGTTATTCGTCAGCCGATCGGTATGATCGATGATAATATCCAGGTAGCGCTTAATGGTCTGGGTATGAAAAGCCGGGTTTAGCAAGCGGCGATGGCGCTTCCAGGAGTCCCCCTCCATCGTCAGGGTGGAGGCGCCCACAGCCTCCGACCAGGTGTTGGTTTGGCGTTCCCATTTTTCGATTTTGTCACCCTGCTTGATTAATGCCTCGTACACATACTCCGGGCTGTTGATCAAATAGAAGTGAAAAGCGGCCATGCGAAAATAGGCGATATCGCCATATTTCTGGCCGACCCCGGTCAGAAAACCGAGGGTATCCTTTTGAAAATTTATCAGGTTATTTACTCCGTAAATACCACCTCGTGGTCCCGCCGGTCGAGTGATTGCCGTCATCTTAAGCTCCTACCGATGTATCTGGAATTTCGGGGGATTCTTTATCCGATTGGAATTTTTACCACCAATTCGAATAAAATAACCAGCCTGGGATCTAACCAAAACCCGAGGTTATTATATCGTTAGCCAATATCGGTTGGCTCATCACTCATCCATCGCTAAGGGAATATGCAGAAGTACCTGGGTAATCGATTATAAGACTCACGCTTGACTCAACCAGATCATCCCAGGCGGATACGGGGATTCAAATAGGTATAAAGAAGATCGGCTGCCAGGTTTGCCAGGGCGAAAATAACTACGGTGATCATCGAAATCGCTTGAATCAAAGGTAAGTCTCGCCGGTCGATTGCAAAAATCATCAGGCGGCCAATGCCCGGATAGTTAAACACATTTTCGATTACGATCAATCCACTAACCAGCCAGCCGAAACTGATAGCAATTATGGTGATCGCTGGCAAGAGGGCATTGCGCAGGACATGGCGGGCGATAACCACCCGGCGAGGCAAGCCTTTCAGTTCAGCAGTCCGGACATAGGGCTGTCTAAGTTCTTCGATCACCCCCGCCCGGGTCAGGCGTGTCACGTAAGCCAGGATAACCAAGGTGGCAGTCAGAGCAGGCAGAATTAGCATCGGCAGTGACTCTCGAAAAGTTGCACCCGGTTGAATGGATGAATTGGCAGGTAAAAGTTCCAGCCAAAAGGCAAAAACTTGGATCAAGAGCAAGCCGGTGACAAATTCGGGTAAACCAACCACTGCCAGGGAGCTAATGTTAATCAGGGCATCGGTCGGCTTGTTTTCTTTTAGCCCAGCCCACACTCCTAAAAGGATCGAAATTGGTACAGCAATCAGCATCGCCAAAGCTGCCAGGCGGAGCGAGTTTTCCAGGCGCCCCATCACCAAGGGATAAATCGCACTGCGCGTACTATACGATGAACCCCAATCGCCGAGTAAGAAATTGCCCAGCCAGTTCAAATACTGTAACGCGAGCGGTTTGTTCAAGCCAAGTTCTTCTCGCAGCGATTGCAGGGCGGGCTCCCCCGCCTCGCGGCCCAAGATAACCCGGGCAACATCTCCAGGTAACCATTGGGTAATTGTAAAAATAAATAACGAGGTTAACAGAAGAGTCAAGGCCAGGAATCCCAGCCGGCGGAGAATATAACGGGTCATTTGATGGCCTCCGCTCCAGGCAAGTCTGGCGTGTTGGCGATCCGATGCTGGCTGGCTTGTAGCTCAACGATGGGTATATGACAATAAATCCGGGTTCCCCGTAGATCGCTTTGCCAGGGAGGAGCCTGCTGGGTGCAGATCGGGTCGATCCGGCGTGGACAGCGGGGATGGAAGGGGCATCCAACAGGCCGATCAATTGGGCTGGGAACCTCCCCTTCCAGGCGAATCTGCTCACTATCCGAGGTTTGAGTAGGATCAGGTATCGCCGAGAGGAGCGCCTCGCTATATGGGTGGTAGGGCGGAGTAAAAAGATCCTGAGCCGACTTGATCTCCATCAACTGGCCAAGATAGATCACCGCCACCAAGTCAGCCAGGTACCCTACGACAGTCAGATCGTGCGAAATGAACAAAATAGTTGTTCCCTGATCAGCCTGAATTGAACTCAGCAAGTTTAATATAGAAGCCTGGACAGAAACATCCAGGGCTGAGACCGGCTCGTCGGCCACCAATAATTCCGGGTTAGCAGCAAAGGCACGAGCAATCGCGACACGTTGTTTTTCTCCACCGCTCAATTGCCCGGGAAACCGGCTGGCATAAATTTCAGGAAGTTGAACCATCGACAGGAGCCGGGAGACTTCTTTCTCGGCCTCAAAGCGGGTTTTGTCCTGGAAACGCATTACTGATCTGCGCAAAGCTGCCCCAACCGTATGGTGTGGGTTCAAGGCTTCTTCGGGATTCTGGAAAACTAATTGCAGCTTACGCAGGGTTTCCAGGCTGCGGCGCGATAAGTGGCCTGGCAATGGCGACTGAATCAGCTCAATGGCGCCCCGAGTAGGTTCGACCAGGCCAAGGATGGCGCGAGCCAGGGTCGTTTTTCCACTGCCACTTTCCCCAATCAGGCCAATTGTCAGCGTTTTGGGGAGACTCAGATCTACCTGCGTGAGCGCTGTCAGGCGGCGCTCCGGACGTCCATGGACAAAATCACCCAACGAACGCCCAAGCGAAAAATCCACGCCAACCGCTCTTAACGACAATAGTGATGGTTGTGATCCGAGCTCTGGGACAACCTGCGTTCTAAATCTGCTATCACTCAAAGCCTGGAAATCCGGTTTAATCTGTCCAGTGTAGATTTCTCGCCAACGATGGCAACGCACCCGGCGCTCGATCGTAACTTGCTCCCAGGCAGGGCGCTCGCGACACACAGCCAATGCTAGCGGACAGCGATCCAAGAAGATGCAACCCGCTGGTCGCTCTCCCAAAGCCGGGATCGAGCCTGGAATCGATTGTAGAGGGTGCCGGTATTTATTCTGACCAGGAATTGGCAGGCTGTTTAATAATCCACGGGTATAGGGATGAAGCGGTTGCGTAAAAAGATCGTCCAACCTGGCGTCTTCGACCATCTCGCCTGCATACAGAACCAGGGCACGCTGGCACAACCGGGCAATAACCCCCAAATTGTGAGAGATGTAGATGGCAGAAGTCTGTGCGCCCAGGATCAAATCCTGGAATAAGTCAAGGACTGCCGCCTGAGTAGTCACATCGAGGTTAGTAGTTGGTTCATCCAAAATCAACAAGCGGGGATAGGCGCCAAGCGCCATTGCGATCATCACGCGTTGGAGCATACCACCACTGAGTTGATGGGGATAACTACCTGCGATTCTGACTACATCCGGCAGACGGACCATGCGCAGCAGTCCTAAGACTCGCTCAGCGGCTGTCCGCCGGTCAATGCTAAAATGCTGGATCAAGGCTTCGGACAATTGCTCGCCTATGCGCAAAGTTGGGTTAAGCGCCGAAAGCGGATTTTGCGGCACCCAGCCGACTTTGGCACCCCAAACTTTGCGCAACTCTGATTGCTTTAAACTCAACAGGTCCTGACCATCCAGGAGCACTCGCCCACTTTGAACCTGACCGCCCCCAGAAAGATAATTCAAAATCGCCAGAGCCAGGGTTGTTTTCCCTGAGCCACTTTCGCCCACAATACCATAGGACTGCCCGAGATCAACTTGTAAACTGATCTCGCGAATCGCTGCCACCCGACCAGCATTATGCCAGTACCCGGCAGTCAAGTCTTCGATCTCAAGCAAAGCAGCCATGATGAACCTTACTCACCCAGGCTATTGAGCATCTTGCAGGAGGCGTTTCAATCCGTCGGCAGTCAAGTTTACTCCTACCACCAGCAGTGCGATCGCCCCGGCTGGAAAAGCCATTGCCCAAGGCGTCTGGCTGACATTGACCCTCGCCTCCTTGACCATCAACCCCCAATCTGGGCTGGGCGGCTGGACACCTAGGCCAAGAAAGCCAAGGGAGGCGATCAGAAAGATGGAATACGAGAAACGCAGCCCGGTTTCAACCGCCAGCGCCGGCCAGACTGAAGGCAGAATTTCACGAAATAAGATATTCAACTCGCTTTCACCCTGGGTTTGGGCCGCCTCAACAAAACCGAGCGTCTTCACTCTCAGGACCACGCTTCTCACTACCCGGGCGACAATCGGCGTGTAAACCACAACAATGACTATCAAGACATTATTCCGTCCGGCGCCAATCGAACCAAGTAAGACCAGGGCAAGCAACAGGGCCGGAATGGCTAGCAAACTGTCAAAAAAACGCATGACTAATTCGTCGAACCATCCCCCGCGATAACCACTGAATAAACCGATCAGCGTACCAAAACCAACTGACAGGAAAGTACTTATTCCGGAAAGGGAGAAAATATCCCGGGCCCCCAGCAATATCCGGCTATATACATCCCGGCCCAGGTTATCTGTTCCAAATAAATACTCCCAGGAAGGTGGCTGACGAACGGCGAAGCTGAGCTGCTCATTCTCACCGTATGGCGCGAGCAGTGGTCCAAACAACGCGCAGAAGACAAATAAAACCAACAGGCTGGTACCAACAGCCGAAGCTGGTCGGGCATATAGGCCACGCCATACCCTGGCTAGGCCAGGAAGCGGCGGTGATTTCATAAGAATCCCATTTTCAGCCCGAACCTAAAGCTAATTGCCGATGCCGGGTGTTACTGACTTACCATGCGAAGGTCAGTCCGGCCTGGGAAAGCCTTCAGTTCAAAACCAGTGAATTCGGAACGAATTGCAGCGTTGGTGGCTGAGAAGTAGGGAATGATTAGCGGTCCACGTTCAATCAACAGGCGTTGAATTTCCTGGTAGGCTTTAATGCGCTCATTTTCATCCTGGGTCGTCCCGGCAATCCGCACCCACTCATCAAACTCAGGATCACAAAAATGCGCTTCGTTCCACTTGGCGTCACAGGTCAGCATCACTTCCAAGTAGAACTGGGGGTATGGGCGCGAACCCCATCCAGTGATTCCCAGATCAACCTCAAGCCATCCATTATCGCCATAATAAACGCTTTCCGGCTCAACCAGGATCTCGACGTTTATACCTGCTTCTGCCCACTGGTTTTTCAGGACGGCAGCCAGGTCTGGCCGGTTTTCAGTGTCAGGCGTGTGTAACTTCAAATTCAGGCCTTCAGGATAGCCAGCCTGGGTTAATAATTCTTTGGCAGCGGCAACGTCACGCGCCGGGATTGGAACAGCTTCGGAATAATAAGCTGGATACAATGGGCCAATTGGGCTGTCTCGGCCAACCGCTCCGTAGCCTTGTTGGACTAACTCGAAGAGTGCATTCCGATCTGTAGCCAGCTTGAAGGCCTGGATCACACGCGGATCGCTGCCGGGCGCCCGATCAGAGCGCAATCGAACCACATCGAACTTGTTCGATGGAATGGAAATTGTTTCGATTTCCGGATCACCTTGTAAGCTTTCGTAAAGAGGCGTCGCCAACCGCATCACCAGATCCACCTGGCCGCCACGGATGGCATCAACCATAGCAGTGTCATCATTGAAAAAAATCACCTCAACCCCAGCCAGTTTGGGCTGGCCATCCAGCCAGTATTGGGGATTGGCTTTTAAAACAATCCGGTCTTCCGGGCTGTAGCTGCTGACCACGAACGGTCCGCTGCCGTTGAACCGCGCTGGATCGGTAGCGCCTTCTTTTAAGATCAAGGCGTGATTATCGCTGAGGTCGTATAAGAAAAAGGGATTGGGTTGAGTCAAGGTGAAAACCACCTCAAAATCACCGGCAGCCTCAATAGAAGCAATATTCGAGTACAAATCCACCGTTGGGAACCCTGAATCGGGGGCTCGCAACCGGTCAAATGTCCAAACGACATCCCGGGCAGTTAAGGGACTACCATCATGGAACAGCGCACCTGCGACTAAAGTAAAACGATACAGCAGTCCATCCTGGCTGACCGTCCATTCCTTCGCCAAGCGGGGAATGATCTGCGAAGCTGGATTGACATCCACTAGGTAATCATAGACGTGGCTGGCGACCAGAACTTCACTATCAGAGGAAATTTGGGCGGGATCAATATGGACAATTGGCTGCATGGCCACACGCAGGGTGGCAGGCGACTCAACCGCCTGGCTTACGGAAGGGAGAGCGATCTGCCTGGGCTGGCATGACAGGAGACCCAAGACGGCTATCAGTAGCAAGATTCCGATCCATATTTTAAGAGAAAACCGGTGTGAGGTGGGCTTCATTGGTCTTCCTTATATTAGTAGGAATAATGTGCGAAAACGATCAGTTTATCGAAAAAGTGCCTGAACTGGCATGGTCTTTGAGGGTAATCACTTTCAACAGGGCAATTTCCCGCCGGTAAGCATCATTAACAGCATTCAACAAGTCTTCAGCCCGTTCTTGGGCCAGGATAGCCTGTTTTTGAAGGTCATTCATTTGGAGCAATGAGGCGGATAAGTATGCCAGATGCACAGGATCTTCCGGGAACTTTGCGAGATCAAATTGCCCTACGCCCGATTCGCTGAGGGTCAAGAAGTAGCGCTCGAGTCTCTGGTGCAATCTATTCCCGGCTTGGGCCAGCGACCCGGCATTCGCGACGACCAAATCCAACGGCTCGACATAACCAACCAGGTAGGGCCGCAGATCTGGCTCCAGGGAAACAATCTCAAAGCGCTCTTCGCCAATTGCCGCTATATTCATGCGGCCATCGGTCAGGCGCTGAACCTGGATAATCCGGGCGGTGGTTCCAATCCGATGCGGTTCAGCCAGCGGCCCCATTGCTTCTAAGCCCGAACGGATCAAAACCACTCCAAAAGGCTGCTTCTGCTGAATACACTGATTGATCATCAGCTTATAACGCTCTTCAAAAATATGCAGTCGGAGCGGCGCGCCGGGGAATAGAACCATCTGGAGGGGAAATAATGGGAGTTCAATCATGGAGTGATTCTAACATGTTCGCATCACAACGCTCTTCTAGAATTCGCTCCAATCGAACGAACAACTATCCCATTATAATATCAGCATTCAAGTCCTGCTCATCCTACAAAGGAGAAACGTATGTCAAGCACCCTACCAATTGATAGCAACAATACCTGGTCAGAGCGCCAAGGCCGGCTGGCTATGGCAATCGAAACCTCTCAACTAGACGGGCTGATATTGAACCCGGGACCCAGCCTGACCTACCTTACTGGCCTTAATTTTCACCTGATGGAACGTCCGGTGGTGGCATTTTTCGTCCCTGGGCAGCCGGTCGTCCTGGCAATGCCCGAATTAGAGGCAGCCAAAACTGCCAACCTGCCTTTTCCGGCACAGGTGTTCTTATATGGCGAGGACCCGAACACCTGGCTTGTGGTTTTTCAGACCGCGGCCAAGGCTGCTGGTGCACGGGGAAAGCTGGGAGTAGAACCAACCCGGATGCGTTTTCTGGAATTGCGCCTGGTTGAATCAGCCGCACCAGAGGCTGTTTTTCTCTCCGGGGAGGAGCTACTGGCTGGATTGAGGATGCGTAAATCCGCCAGCGAATTGGCATTGATGCGCCGGGCGGTATCGATTGCCCAGCATGCTTTGTTACGCACCTTGCCATCCGTAAAGGCCGGGATAAGCGAGCGCCAGATCGCGGCTGAATTATCGTGGCAAATGCTTCAGGCTGGAGCAGATTCAGAGACACCTTTTTCTCCAATTATCTCTGGCGGACCAAACAGCGCCAATCCGCATGCTTCGCCATCCGACCGACCATTTCAGTCCGGTGACCTATTGGTGATTGATTGGGGTGCCTATTACCAGGGTTACTGCTCTGACCTGACCCGCACCTTTGCCCTGGGTGAGGTCGAGCCAGAATTTCGCCGAATTGCTGAAATCGTCCAAGAAGCCAACCAGGCTGGCCGGGCAGCCGGCCGACCCGGCGTAGCAGCGGGCGCAGTGGACGAAGCTGCCCGGGCGGTGATTGAAAAAGCTGGCTATGGCCGCTATTTCACCCATCGCACCGGACATGGGCTGGGAATGGAAGGCCATGAAGGACCCTACATGCGGGCAGGCAACCCCTTGATTCTCGAACCGGGAATGACCTTCACGGTGGAGCCAGGCATCTATCTGCCAGGCAGGAACGGCGTTCGGATTGAAGACAACCTGGTGATCACCGAAAGTGGAAGTGAAACCCTGAGCGACCTGCCGCGTGTATTAATCCAACTCGAACTCTGAAACGCAAGATTTCGTACGGAGGGGCAATGCTTCAAAAAAATGCCGAACCTTTTTTCTTTCCGGGTGGCCCGGTGGGCTGCATGTTAGTGCATGGCTTCACCGGGACGCCGAATGAGATGCTTTGGTTGGGGGAGTACCTGGCAGCTCAAGGGTATAGTGTTCTGGGCGTGCGCCTGGCCGGCCATGCCACTTGCTTGGAGGATATGCAACGCACCCGCTGGAAAGACTGGTTGGCCAGTGTTGAAGATGGCTACCATTTGCTATCGGGCATAGCTCAAGAAATCTACGTTATGGGTCTTTCTTTAGGAGGCATCCTTGCCCTAACCTTTGCCTCCGGTCGTTTTACTCAAAACTGCTCGCTGGCAGGAGTGGTCGCGATGGCAGCGCCCCAACACCTGTGGTTCAACCCTCTGCTATCCAGGAGCATTGGTTGGATCAGCCGAATTAAGCCAATCCAGCCCAAGCAAGGCAGCGACTGGCATGACCCGATCGCTGAACAAAGCCAGCTCTGCTACTCAGAAAATCCGCTTCGCCAGGTTGCCGAATTGCGAGATGTGTTGGTTGAGATGAATAACAGCTTACCCAAAATTTCGTGCCCGGTTAAGCTGATTTATTCGCGCGATGACCAGACCGTCCGATCCGAAGCGAGGCATGCCGAACTGATCTACGAAAAATTGGGGAGCCATCAGAAAGAACTTGTTTGGATTGAAGGGAGTGGGCATGTCCTGACCAGGGATTTACAACGCGAAACCGTTTTTCGCGAGGTAGCTAACTTTGTCAAACAATATACCAGGCTAAACCTATGAGTCGCGACCTGATCCTGGTAGCGCTGGCGCTGGTGACCTGGGGCGTTGGCGAAGGGATGTTTCTTTACTTCGAACCGATTTACCTGGAACAACTCGGCGCAGACCCACTGGTGATCGGAAGCATCCTCGGAGGGGTGGGTATGGCCATGGCAATCTCTTACCTGCCTGCCGGCTTCCTGTCTGATCGTTATGGGCGCCGACCGATGCTACGCCTGGCCTGGTTGATTGGTATGGCCGCTACCTGGATCATGGCCCTGGCCAACTCCCTGGGCCTGTTTGTGACCGGGATAGCGTTGTATGGGTTCACCAGCTTCGTTGTTGTCCCACTAAACAGCTATGTCACCCAGGCACGCGGGAAGTGGAGTGTTGCCAGGACAATTACTCTGATCTCTGCTTCTTTTAACCTGGGGGTTATCATCGGCCCACTGATCGGAGGCTGGATCGGTGAGACTTATGGATTAAAGCGCACCTTCTTTCTGGCTGCCTGCCTGTTTATTATCTCAACCGGGTTCATCTACTTCATCCGTTCGCAACCAATTGAAAATAAAGAGCACCGCACGCCAGCCCAGGTCTGGCACGGTTTAATCAATCGACGCTATTTGCAGTTTCTACTCCTGATCTTTTTTGTTACGTTTTCAATCTATCTACCCCAGCCACTCTCGCAAAACTATCTACTGAACGAACGCGGGCTGGATTTATCCCAAATTGGTCAACTGATATCCATCCGCAGCCTTGGAATCGTACTTCTCAGCCTGATGCTTGGACAATTAAACCCACGCCAGGGTTACCTCCTGGCTCAACTGGGTATGGCTGCCTTCAGCTTAATGCTTTGGCGAGGGACCAGCCTGCCCTGGTATATGGCGAGTTATTTCCTGCTTGGCAGCTACCAGACTGCGCGTTCACTGACCATCGCCCAGGGTCGCAGCCTGGTACAAATGGATAATATCGGAGTCGGTTATGGGTTGCTCGAAACTGCCATGACCAGTGCCATTATCCTGGCCCCGCCATTAGCCGGTTTGCTTTATCAGTTGAATCCACCTCTAATCTATTCAACCAGCTTGATATTAATTGCTGGAGCCCTGGTCGGGACAAAATTCCTATCACCGATACGCAGTGAAGATGTGTAGTAATATCTATATAAATTATCAGGAGGAAACCCATGGAAACGTTACTGGAAAACGGAATCGTTATTAATTTGTTCTTTCAAAACCTGGGGAACTGGCTTAAATCCCCGATGGAATTATTCTCATTCCTGGGGACGGAGTTGTTCTTCCTGGTCGTTATCCCAGCAATCTATTGGTGCTGGAACACAGCGCTAGGAATTCGCATCGGCTTGCTGTTGATGATCAGCGCCAGCTTGAACTCCGCACTCAAGCTAGTATTGCACCAACCGCGGCCTTATTGGTACGATCCGATTGTCAAAGGCCTGGCAGAAGAAAGCTCCTTTGGCATTCCTTCCGGGCATGCACAAAATGCCCTGGCTGTATGGGGTGGAATTGCCAGTTGGCTAAAACGACCCTGGGCCTGGGGCGTGGCGATCCTGGTGATTTTGCTGATTGGTCTGTCGCGCCTGTACCTGGGGGTCCACTTTCCCACCGATGTGCTGGCCGGCTGGCTGTTTGGCGGCTTGATCCTGCTGGCTTACCTGCGATTGGAGAAGCCATTACAAACCAGGCTAGCTGAACAAAGCCTGGCCATCCAAATCGCCACAGCGTTCCTGGGTTCCCTTTTGTTAATCCTGCTCACCATCCTGGCGCGGGCAACTTCGGCTGGATTTGTGGTTCCCACAGAGTGGGTCGAAAACGCTCGCCAGGCATTCCCTGAGTCCGAGCCGATCAACCCCCTAGGGATCAGCGGCGTATTTTCTAACGCCGGGGTCTTATTCGGGCTGGCTGTAGGAGTGATCTTACTCCGCCGGCAGGGCGGCCTGGATCCTGGCGGACCAGCCTGGCAGCGTCTGGTTCGATTTGTTATCGGCCTGATTGGGGTAGTAGGGCTTTATTTTGGCTTGAGCCTGATCTTTCCGCACGGAGAAGACCTGCTCGCCAACTTACTGCGTTACGTTCGTTATGGCCTGGTAGGACTATGGGTTAGCTGGCTGGCGCCACTGGTTTTCCGGAGCCTGAAACTTGCCCGACCAAGCTAATTGGCATTAAAAAAGGCTGGATCAAGAAGATAGATGGGGTTGCCATTTTTCTTCCTGATCCAGCCGAATTCACTTCACTAATCCGCTTATTCTTCCTTGGCTGCCTGAAGTTCCTTCTGGCGTTGGCTGATGATTTCGCTGGCAATGTGCGCCGGAACAACCTCGTAATGTGAAAACTCCATACTGAATACGCCACGACCGCCAGTGATAGAGCGCAGATCGGTAGTGTAACGCTGCATTTCTGCCAGGGGTACTTGGGCCGTGACCACCGAGCGACCTTTTTCGCTATCCATACCCTGGATGCGAGCGCGGCGGGTATTCATGTCGCCCATGATATCGCCCATGTTTGCTTCCGGAACCACGATCCGAACATTATAGATCGGCTCGAGCAGGACCGGCGCCGAGTCTTTCACGGCTAGTTTGAAAGCTTCACGAGCGGCAATTTCAAATGCCACTGGCTTTGAGTCCACCGGGTGTTCCTTGCCGTCATAAACCGAAACTTTGACTTTTCCGAGTGGAAAGCCGGCAACAGCGCCTTCTTTCATTACACTCTTGATACCTTTTTCAATCGCCGGCTGGTAGCTGGATGAAACGGCACCACCGAAGACATCCCAGCTAAACTCGTAGTCCAACTCAGACAAAGGCTCAATCTTCATCCAAACTTCACCAAACTGGCCCGAGCCTCCCGTTTGCTTCTTGTGTCGATACATTGCCTGACCCGGTTTCGTAATTGACTCCTGATATGGCACGCGTGGTTCTTCAACGTTCAGGCCAGTCTGGAACTTGATTTCAGCCTTGCGAATAGCAACATCAATGTGCTGATCGCCCATTCCTTGCAGGATGGTCTGGTTGGTGCTGCCTTCCTGGTACCAGGTAAGCGTAGGATCTTCTTCTGAGAGCCGGGTGAGAGTCGGACTAATCTTGGCCGAATCCGCCTGCGACTTGGGCGATACCGCTACCCGGTACAAGGCATGTGGATATTGCGGCACCGGCAGTTCTAAGGGGTGATTCTTATCCGTCAGAGTGTCCCCAGTAGAAGTAACGCTCAACTTCGAAACCGTGGCAATATCTCCGGCGTGAACTTGTTTAACCGCGAGTTGTTCTTTGCCACGCAGGACATGCAAGGTGCCAAAACGTTCTTCCGCAGCTTTAGCCTGGTTCCAGACCCGCGAGTCGCCACTGACCAGGCCCGAATAAACTCGGAAGAAGGTGATTTTCCCAACGAAAGGATCGGCAGTTGTCTTCCACACATACATTGCCAGCGGTCCACTGTCCTGGGCAGTAAGGGTCTCATCCCCGGCCTTACCTTTGGCGAGCACTGCAGGCGTCTGCGCTGGAGAAGGCATCAGCTCGATGATCGCATCCAGTAAGCGCCCCAGCCCGAATTCAGCCGAACCGGCGGCCACAAAAACCGGAACATATGCACCCGAAAGAAAGACCTTCTTTAAACCACGCTGAATTTCTTCAGTGGTTAGCTCCCCGCCTTCTAGGTATTTCTCAAGCAGCTCGTCTTCGCCTTCTGCTGCAGCTTCAATTAATTCCATGCGGGCAGTTTCTGCATCATCGCTCAGGGCAGCCGGAATCGGTTGGCTCTTTTTCCCATCACCTTCGTAAGCTTGCATGGTGAGTAGATCGATGATGCCCTTGAACTCACTGCGCTCACCCCAGGGTAGCTGGACCGGGATGAGGCGACGATCTGCCATTTCCTGCGCCGAAGCCAGGGCTTTGCGGAAATCGGCATTGTCACGGTTCATCTTATTAATCAGGACAAAACGCGGTAGGTTAAACGTATTGGCGTATTCCCAGGCGATTTCCGTGCCAACTTCTGCACCAGAAACCGAGTCCACCAGCACGATCGCGCCATCGGCAACTCGTAAAGCAGAAATCACTTCACCCACAAAATCGTTATAACCTGGGGTATCCAGGAAATTTATTTTATGGTCCTTATACTCCACCGGAATGAGGGCAGTCGACAGAGAAATTCCCCGCCGGTGTTCCTCATCGTCAAAGTCGGCGACAGTGGAACCATCTTCGATCCGGCCTAAACGCGTGGTCGCCCCCGTGAAGTGCAAAAAGGCTTCGGCCAACATCGTCTTCCCGGCGCTGCTATGCGATACCAGGGCGATATTGCGGATAAAATCAGTTGTGTATTCTTTCATTCGAGAAACCTTTCGTGGATTATTTTATTTAATAATTGCGCCAAACAGCTATTGTATGCTAGTTTCGCCCGATTGTCAAAGTTAATCTCCCGCAAATCACAAAGCATAGATGAAACCGATTCGTTCGAAAAATACAAGCGGATTTTGCGGAGATTTATTTATAGAGTAAAATCATCCACATGAGTATATTGCAGCGGTTGATTTATAGTGTCTGGTATTTCCGTAAACCTCCCTGGGATACAGGCATCTCACCGCCGGAGTTGCTGGCATTTCTCAATGCTCATCCCCCAGGTCGAGCCCTAGACATGGGCTGCGGAACAGGCACCAACTGCATCGCCATGGCCCGCTATGGCTGGCAGGTAACTGGGATCGATTATGCACTGCCGGCGATCTTATCTGCACGCCGAAAAGCCCGCCAAGCAGGATTCCAGATCGATCTGCAAGTTGGAGATGTACTCTGCTCAGTTTTCCCAGAGCGTTCGATAAATCTGATTTTGGATATGGGTTGTTTTCACCACCTGGACCACACTCAAAAGCAACTCTATCGAGATAATCTGAAACGCTGGCTGGCGCATCAAGGTTTTTTCATGCTATATGGATTTCTTAAGTCAGAAACTGACCCGAACAGCATCGGGATTGATCAGCAGGACCTGACTGCGCTTTGCGAACAATTTGAGCTGATCGATCGTCAGGATGGAAGCGATCGGATAGGCAGAGCTTCCACCTGGCTGAACTTTCGAAGAACCACCTAAGCGGAAAGTAGAAGATGCACATTTTATTTCTATTTGTTGATGGTATTGGTTTAGGACGCAATGACCCTTATAGCAATCCCTTTGCTCGCGCCGATCTGCCGAATTTCCAGGCCTTGCTGAGCGGTTACCGGATGGTCGAAAAGGTGGCCCCGCTGCATAACATGAGAGCTTCCTTATTGACGGTAGACGCCGGCCTGGGGGTTAACGGTGTACCCCAATCAGCTACTGGCCAGGCTGTCTTGCTCACTGGGCTGAATGTACCCGCCCAGATCGGTTACCATTTTGGACCCTGGCCGAACGAGGCGGTTACCCGAGCGCTGGAAAATGGTAACCTGTTCAGTAAAGTAATTAAAGCCGGAAAACGAGCCAACTTTTTAAACGCATACCCACAGCGCTATTTCGAGGCGATTCAGTCCGGAAAACGGCTCTACTCTTCTATCCCACTGGCAGCGACCAGCGCCGGCCTGGCATTGAAGACGAGCCAGGACCTGATTGATGGAAGCGGAATTTCGGCCGATTTCACTGCCCAGGGCTGGCGTGAGAATCTTGGCCTGCAGGAAACACCCCTATTAACCCCCCTTCAGGCCGGTGAGCGCCTGGCACACTTGGCGAAATTGGCGGATTTTTCGTTTTTCGAATACTGGTTAAGCGACTATGCTGGCCACGGACAAGATATGGATGAAGCCTGCCGTCTTCTAGAGACTTTCGACCAAGTCCTGCAAGGCTTATTATCAAAATGGGATTTCCAAAACGGCCTGGTGGTGCTCACCTCGGATCACGGCAACATGGAAGACCTGGGCACTCGCCGCCACACCACGAACCCGGTGCCAGTGCTGTTAATTGGCCCGCCTGCAGTCCGGCGAGACTTTGCGGCTGGCCTGAAAGATTTGACCGGGATCGCCCCCGCAATTTTACGAGCACTAAGGATAGAGGAAACAATTCCTTAACGAGGAGGAAAATCATGTTTAGTGAACAAGAATTAAATCAACTCCAACGAGCGATCGCGCAGTGGGAACAGACTTCACTGCAAGAAAGCTTAAAAAAATTGCCTGAACGCCGGGCGGAATTTGTTACCACCTCCTCGGAGCCAATTGAACGCCTGTATACCCCCTTGGATATCAACCAGGCAGACTACCTGAACGACCTGGGATTGCCCGGAGAATACCCATTTACCCGCGGCATTCACCCCAGCCTGCATCGAAGCCGCCTGTGGACCATGCGCATGTTCGCCGGGTTTGGCGCTGCAGAAGAAACCAACCAGCGGTTCAAATACCTGCTGGATCAGGGACAGACCGGGCTCTCCGTTGCGTTCGACCTGCCGACTTTGATGGGGTATGATACCGATGCACCCGAAGCAGTGGGCGAGTTTGGAAAATGTGGGGTCGCTGTATCTTCGCTGAAAGATATGGAAATCTTATTCGCCGACATCCCGCTCGAGAAGGTCTCTACCAGCATGACCATCAACTCGCCGGCGGCGATCACCTGGGCGATGTATATCGCTGCGGCCGAAAAGCAGGGCGTGCGGCCTGAGCAACTACGTGGGACGATCCAAAACGATATTTTGAAAGAATACATCGCGCAGAAAGAGTACATATTCCCGCCAGAGCCATCGATGCGCCTGGTGGTTGATACAATTGAGCATGGCGCGAGTCACCTCCCCCAATGGAACCCGATCAGTATTTCGGGTTATCATATTCGAGAGGCAGGATCTACTGCGGCTCAAGAGCTGGCATTCACCCTGGCGGATGGGTTGGAATACGTGCGTTGGTCACTGAAACGTGGGTTGGATATCGACGAGTTCGCGCCGCGCCTGTCTTTCTTCTTCAATGCTCATAATGATTTCTTTGAAGAGATCGCCAAGTACCGGGCCGCAAGAAGGATATGGAGTCGAGAAATGCGCCAGACCTTCGGAGCCAAACAAGCTCGCTCCTGGCTGATGCGTTTTCACACCCAGACCGCTGGGGTGTCATTGACTGCCCAACAGCCCGAGAACAACATTGTGCGCGTGGCACTGCAAGCCCTGGCAGCAGTGCTGGGAGGTACACAATCCCTGCATACCAACTCGATGGATGAGGCCTTAGCACTGCCATCTGAACATGCAGTGACCATCGCACTACGCACCCAGCAGATCATTGCTGAAGAATCCGGAGTCACCAACACCGTTGATCCCCTGGGCGGGTCCTACTTCATTGAAGCGCAAACCAATCGGATTGAAGCTGCGGCATATGCCTACTTCCGCCGAATAGAGGAGCGAGGTGGAATGTTGCCGGCGATCGAGCAGGGCTTCTTTCAACAAGAAATCTCCGACGCGGCCTACCGCTACCAACGGGAAATCGACGCCGGGGCACGGAATATTGTCGGGGTTAACGCCTATCAGGATAAAAAGCCTATCTCCATCCCGATCCTGGAAATGGACCCCCAGGGACTGCAACGCCAGGTGAGCCGGCTAGAACAAGTTCGCCGGGATCGCGATCCTGGTCGGGTTGGCCAGGCATTAGACCGCTTGCGCCTGGCCTGCCAGGGCAGTGAAAACACCATGCCTGCGATCCTTGAAGCTGTTCGCGCCTATGCCACGCTGGGCGAGATCGTCCAGGTGATGAAAATGGTCTTTGGCACGTACGAAGAACCAACCTGGATCTAAGCCGGTAGCACTTTTTGCCCTGGATAAACCGGAAATAACTAAAACTTTACGGCCGGGGAATTGAATTTTATTAATCTGCCTCAAATTTAGAGGTAAAATTAGGCCCGTCAATTTATAAAACCCATCTTTATCAGATGATCTTATCCTTTTGGAGGCTATCAACATGGCAAACGTTCAAAAATATAAAGGCGTGATCGGTATCCTGACCGGCGGCGGTGATGTCCCCGGCTTGAACCCGGCGATCCGGGCAGTCACCTTTCGAGCACTGCGCGAAGGCTACCAAGTAATCGGCCTCCGGCGCGGCTGGGGTGGCCTGGTGGACCTGGTACGCGAGAAAGACTATGACAACAGCGAGAATTACCAGGTTTTGACCGAAGATGTCGTCAACCGGGCTGGTCGGACCGGGGGCACCTTCCTGCACACATCCCGCACCCGTCCGAGTACGGTGAAGAAAGCCGATGTGCCTGCGCACCTGCAAGACAAGTACAACGCTGATGTCAATGACCTGACGCCGGAAGTGCTGAAAAACCTAGACTGGTTGGGAGTCAATTACTTAATTCCGATCGGCGGCGACGACACCCTGAGCTACGGGGTTCGCCTCTATCAGGAGGGTTTCAAAGTCATTGCAATCCCGAAAACTATGGACAACGATGTCCCTGGCACGGACTATTGCATCGGATTCAGCACTTGCGTTACCCGCACCATCCAGCTCACCAACACCTTGCGCACCAGCGCTGGCTCCCACGAACGAATCATGATCCTGGAAGTCTTCGGGCGCTACGCTGGCTTTACCTCCCTATTGCCGACTATGGCAGGCGCAGCTCAGCGTTGTGTGATCCCCGAATTTAAATTTAATATCGACCGGCTGACCGAGCTATTGGTACAGGATCGTAACAACAATCCAAGCAAGTACTCGATCGCCCTGGTCTCCGAAGGCGCGATGTTCGAGGGCGGGGAAATGGTCTTCATGGATCGCTCCACGGATGCCTATGGCCATGCGAAATTAGGCGGCATCGGCGACCTGGTATCGGCCAGCGTCCAGGAACGGACAGGCAAGTATAACAACGGTCGGAAGATTAACATCATCAACCAGAAACTAGGCTATATGGTGCGCGGCGGTGATCCAGATGCAATTGATTCGATCGTCCCGATGGCCTATGGCAACCTGGCGCTCGACTTGATCCTGGATCGCATCCACGGCCGGCTGGTTGTTCTGAAAAATGGCCGCTATGACAATATGCCGATTGACGTGGTGACCAGCAGCAAAAAACTGGTGGATGTCGACAAGTTCTATAATACCGATCGTCTCAGGCCCAAGTACGAAAGCTTCGAAAACAAGCCCCTGCTGATCATGACCGGTGACTAGGCTAGATAGGTAATTGCTATTACAACAAAACGGGAGCGCAGCTTGTCAGCGCTCCTGTTTTGTCATTAATAGCAATATTGATACGAATTATTGAAAGGTGATTTTCTCAACCCGGATATTCTCAGACCCAATCAGGTTGCTCAAGCGGCTGACCAACTCGGGGCTGTATCCAATGGTGAAATTCGGGAATTCCAATAAATAACCCCGGCCGCGCTCAAATACGTGGAAAGCAAAGCGATCATTACCGGGATATGAAGTGATAATCCCGTGGATCCGGCGCAGCCGCAGTACGTCGCGCGTTTTATCGCCAGTTGTCCTAAACAAGACAGTGATCATGTGTACCAAACCATCTTCAGTAGCAACCACCGTGGGCGGCACCAGATAGCGAGGTAACTGTACCGGTTCGAGCATCTTTTCCGGCTCAGCAACAGGCTCAACCGGTCGCTGGTCAAGCGCCAGATTTGGCTGAGCAGTAGAGGCTGGTGCAGGAGGCAAGACGGTGGGAGCTACAACTTCTGAAATCACCTCTGAAGCCATCTCAGCATATACAGCCTGAACCAGGCCTGGCAATTCGACCTGGGCCATATCCAGGCCATCTAAAGGGCTCTGGACAGCATCGATCAATTCGGGACCTGGCTCGACCAAACCTTCGGATACCGGTGAGCCGTCATAAGAGACCCAATCTTCCGGAAATTCATCTGGCGGAGGGGGAAGATTGACTTCCCAATTCTCATCGCTATAATCAAAATCTTCCTTCAGACTGGGGGCTGGTTTGACTGGCGGTGGTGCAATTTGACTCGAATTACGCGCTTCAACCGGCGCAGGGCGGGCTAAATCGGCAGGCGCTGGCTGGCGCTGGGCAGCGGGGACTCTAGACAGCGAGTTTTCTGGAGTGGGAGGGGTTCCGACCAGTGGGGAAATGATATCGAATTCCGTTGAAACCGTATCCACCAGAACTTTGGGTTCAGTGCCCTCTAAATCCGCCTTGCCTTCCACCAGGATAATCTGATCGTAACGGATCAGGTCAGCGTATTTTTCCCAGCATTTTGGAAAAACCACTAACTCGACCGACCCCTGCAAATCTTCAATGGTCACAAAGCCCATCGGCTTGCCGGCTTTGCTCTGGTGCGGCCTGACTTTGGTGATAATCCCTGCTACGCGGACACGTTCCTGGGGTTGAGCCTCGCTGAGTTGCCCAGAAAAGTGAGTTACTGCCTGGGCCAGGGTCTCCATTACGGAACTAAGTGGGTGATCGGTGATATACAGACCGATCAACTCACGCTCCCAGTTTAAGATTTCGCGCCGGTTCAGGTCTGGAGATGTCTTGGGAAGGTGGATTTCCTCAACTACCCCAGTATGCGCCCCGAACAGGCTCATTTGCCCTGCTTCGGCGGCTTTAAAGTGCGAAGCACTGACCGAAGCCAACCGGTCAAGCGTTTCCAGCAAAGCCATGCGGGGACCAAATTGATCCAACGCGCCGACCTTGATTAAGCATTCCAGTGAGCGCCGCCCCACCTGACGCAGGTCCACCCGGCGGGCCAAATCGTTCAGATCGGTAAAGGCTCCCTGGGCGCGGCCTTTCATGATGACATCAACAGGCGCCTGGCCTACATTCTTGACTGCACCGAGGCCAAATCGGATCACCACCGTCCCATCCGGCTGGTCTTCAAGCGAGAAATCCCATACACTACAGTTGATATCCGGAGGTTCAACCCGAATCCCCATCCGCCGGCAATCTGCCACATATAAGGCAACTTTAGCCGTATCAGACTTGTTTACCGAAAGCAAGGCAACCATGTATTCTGCTGTGTAATGCAGCTTGAGATAAGCAGTTTGAACAGCAATGACCCCGTAGTCCACTGCATGACTCTTGTTGAAACCGTAGCGAGCAAATTCCTCCCATTCATCGAAAATGGCGTTGGCAGTGGCAGAATCGATATTATTTCTAATCGAGCCTTCCACAAACTTTTGGCGGTGTTTGGCCAGCTTATCCGGAAGCTTCTTGGCAATCGCTTTACGCAGATCGTCCGCTTCAGGGGCGCTATAGCCAGCCAGGTTCATCACAGCAAACATGAGCTGCTCCTGATAAACCGGATAGCCGTAGGTTTCTTTGAATATCGGCTCAAGCGCCTGGTGCAGGTAGCCGATTTTCTCTTCGCCGTGCATGCGCCGGATGTAGCCCGGGATGAACTCCATTGGCCCGGGCCGAAATAGGGCAACCATCGCAATCACATTCGCCAACTCTTTTGGCTTCATTTGCAACAACCAACGGCGCATTCCAGAACCTTCGACCTGGAAAACGCCAGCAGTTTCACCACGCCCCATCAATTCATACGTCCCCGGATCATCCGTCGGAATGTTTTGCAGGTTCAGATCAACCCCATGGCGCTGCCGGATCAAATCACAAGCTCGAGCCATGATAGTCAAGGTCGCCAGACCGAGAAAGTCAACCTTAAGCAGACCAAGGTTGTCCAGCACCGACATCTCAAACTGGGTCACCATTTTAACCGGGCTTTCTGCTGCGCTGCCAGTCGGTCGATGGAGCGGAATGTATTCAATGACAGGCTTATCGGTAATGATAACCCCAGCGGCATGGGTGCCGGCGTTGCGCACCACCCCTTCTACTTTTACAGCGGTGTCAATCAGATCGCGTAGATACGGGGTGGTCTTGTAGAGCTGCTTAAGCTCAGTAATTTCTTCCAACGCCTGTGGAATATTGACTGGTTTGCCGGGAATGTTCGGGATTAACTTGGCTACCCGGTCCACCTCTGAGAGGGGAATATCCATCACTCGACCAACATCGCGGATGGCAGCCCGCGCGCCAAGCGTCCCAAAGGTAATAATCTGAGCGACTTTATCTTCCCCATATTTACGCGCCGCATATTCGATCATTTCGGCCCGCCGATCGTCTCGAAAATCGAGGTCGATATCCGGCATCGAGATGCGGCCGGGATTCAAGAATCGCTCGAAAATCAGGCCGTGCTCAATTGGGTCTACCAGAGTAATATCCAGGGTATAGGCAACAATCGATCCAGCCGCTGAGCCGCGCGCGTTATACCAGATGCCCTGCCGGCTGGCGTAATTACACAAGTCATACACGATCAAGAAATAGGTATCAAACCCCATCTGGTGAATGACCTGGAGCTCATAGTCTAGGCGTTTGCGCACCGGCTCATCGTCGGCATGCGATCCATAACGGCGCCGGAGGCCCTGCTCGCATAACTCTCGGAGGTAAGTCTGGGCTGTGTAACCCGGTGGAACTTCAAATAGCGGCAGGTGATAGCCTTTAAAACCCAGATCCACATTACAACGTTCGGCGATTAGAAGAGTATTATTAATCGCCTCAGGCACCTCACCAAACAAACGGCCCATTTCCTCCGGGCTGCGCAAGTAATAAGTGCTATCGGTCATGCGCATCCGGTTTGGATCGCTCAACAAACAGCCAGTCTGGATCGCCAACATAATATCCTGTAAGCGGGCGTCCTCCTGGTTAATGTAATGCACATCGTTGGTAGCAACAAAGTGGGCATCATAGCGCCGGCCAAGGCTGATCAGGTTACGGTTGATTTGCTCCAGCTCAGGGATATCGTGCTGTTGTAGCTCCAGGAAGAAGCGGTCAGCCCCAAAAGTGTCGTAATACCAATCCAACTGCTTCCGAGCGCCTTCCAAATCACCGTTTTGGATCAGGCGAGGAACTTCAGCCGCCATACAGCCTGATGTGCAAATCAGTCCTTCGGAATGAGCCGCAAGCAGGGCATGGTCGACACGGGGGTAATAATAAAATCCAGCTAACTGGGCGGCGCTGGCCAGGCGGAGTAAGTTCTGGTAGCCAACGGCGTTTTCGGCTAGGAGCAGGAGGTGGGTTGATTTTTTATCCAGGTTAGGGTCGCGAGAGGTCATACCGCGCGGCGCCAGGTAGGCTTCAATTCCAACGATTGGTTTGACACCGGCATCCTTGGCAGCATTAAAGAAGTCGATCACACCAAACATGGTGCCGTGATCGGTCAGTGCTACTGCGGGCATATTCATCTCTTTGACGCGTTGAACTAGTTTCTTGATATTGCTGA
>CAZAGA010000007.1:0-27664 GCA_964484335.1 uncultured Anaerolineaceae bacterium | reverse complement strand
CGCAAGACACTCCACACTGGAAAAATTCTGGCTGGTTTTATCATCGGCACCCGGAAATTATACGAGTGGTCGGATGACAACCCGCTGATCGAGCTGCACCCAACCGAATATGTCAACGACCCATTTGTGATCGCGCAGAACGAGCGCCAGGTGGCGATTAATTCGGCTATTGAGGTGGACCTGACCGGCCAGGTCTGTGCAGATAGCATCGGGCCAAAACTGTACAGTGGGGTTGGCGGTCAGCTTGATTTTATCTATGGCGCTTCGCGCTCAAAAGGCGGCGTGCCAATCATCGCCCTGCCCAGCACAACTACCCTACGCAACGGGCAGAAAATCAGCCGGGTCGTCTCAATGTTGAAACCTGGCGCCGGGGTGGTGACCTCCCGCAATCACGTTCGCTATATCGTCACCGAATACGGCGTGGCTGACCTGTACGGAAAAAGCATCCGCCAACGCAGCCTAGCTTTGATCCAAATTGCCGATCCTGAGTTCCGCGATCAATTAAGGCGCGAAGCTCACGAACTTAACTACTTATAAAACAAGGGGTCAAATGCAACGTTTTACGAAAATTGTCGCCACAATTGGACCAGCCAGCCAGAATGAAGAAATAATTACCCGGCTGCTAAACCAAGGGATGAATGTCGCCCGGTTGAACTTTTCGCATGGGTCGCATGCGGACCATGCGATCGTATACAACCGCCTGCGCGAGAGCGCCGCCCGGCTGGGCTGCGGCCTGAGCATCCTGCAAGACCTGCAGGGGCCAAAAATCCGGACCGGTGCGATGTCCAACGGCGGGGTGGAGATCCGAGACGGCCAACACCTTACCCTGACGATTGAACCGGTATTGGGCACTGCCGAGTTGGCGCCGATCGATTTTCCCCAGCTGCTCGACAGCGTCCAGCCGGGCAACCGGATTCTGCTGGACGATGGGCTGCTAGAGCTGCGCGTGGAACAGGTCTTCCCAGACCGGGTGGAAACCCTGGTCATTCACGGCGGGCTGCTGAAAAGCCACAAAGGTGTGAACCTGCCCGGTGCTTCGATTAGCATCCCTGGTTTTACCGAAAAAGACGCCGAAGACCTGGCTTTTGGACTGCAACTGGGTATCGATTATGTTGCCGTATCTTTTGTCCGCCAGGCAGCCGATATCCAGGCAGTGCGGGCTGCGATCCATGCCCAGCAGCCAGAGCGCTACGTTCCAATCATCGCCAAGCTGGAACGCCCGGAGGCGATCGACAATCTCGAATCGATCATCGAAGCTGCCGATGGGGTGATGGTGGCGCGCGGCGACCTGGGGGTTGAAATGTCGCCGGAATCGGTGCCGATCGCCCAAAAGACAATCATCGAAGCCGCCAATCGCCAGAGCAAACTGGTGATTACTGCCACGCAAATGCTGGATTCGATGATTAACAACCCACGCCCGACGCGCGCCGAGGCTTCGGATGTCGCCAATGCCATTTTTGATGGCACCGACGCGGTGATGCTATCCGGCGAGACTGCCAGCGGTCGCTACCCGGCCCAATCGATCGAGATGATGAGTAAAATCGCCCTACAGGCCGATGAGCATATCCGTAGTTGGGGCCGCTGGCAGGGAAAAACCAGCCCAGTCGATGATTGTGACGATACTTATTACATCACCCAGGCAGCCCGCGAGCTGGCCGAAGATCGCAACGTGACCGCGATCGCGGTCTTCTCGCGCAGTGGACGGACTGCACTGTTGATGTCCAAAGCACGTCCCAATCTCCCGATCCTGGCCTTCACCCCTGAACAAGGAGCCTATAACCGGATGAGCATGTACCGTGGGGTTACGCCCTACCTGGTGCCCCATGTGGACAGCCTGGAAGAAATGGTGCAGGTCGTGGAAAAAGTTTTGATTGACTCCACACCGATCCAGCCAGGCCAGCAGGTGATCTTGATCTGCGGATTCCCAATTCCCGCAATACGGCCGACCAACCTGGCTTTGCTACATCGTGTCGGAGAGAATTAGCAAATGACGTGACCACGTTTATCTCTGGCAAGTCGCCCGCCTTTTCACTCCCCCTGGGACGTTTTTTGCCGCCGGTTCCAGAGGGAGTGGCGGTTGCCTGGTTGAGCGGGCGAGCGCCAGCCGGGAGCTGGGTGCTGGAGCCATTTGGAGCGGGGCCGCGCCAGGTAGTTGAGGCTGCCCTAGCTGGCTACCGGGTCCTGGTTGCTTCAAACAATCCGATTGATCGGTTTCTCATCGAGCTGGCCGCTAATCCCCCAAGTGAGGTTGAGCTACGCAGCAGCCTGGCTGATCTAGGAGCGCTGATGAAAGGCGAGCAGCGCCTGGAACCGCACCTGCGCGGCTTGTACCTGACGCCATGCTCCCGTTGCCAAGAAGAAGTCAGCGCTGAAGCATTCATCTGGGAACGCGGCGCGAGCGTCCCCCTGGCGCGTATTTACCAGTGCCCGGCGTGCGGGGAAAGCGGGGAGTTTCCAATCACCCCGGCAGATATCCGGCTGCTGGAACAATTACCCTCTCCCCAACTGCATCGCTCGCGCGCCCTGGAGCGGGTCGCACCCCTGGACGACCCAGATCGAGCGCTGGTTGAAGAAGCGTTGGACGCCTACCTGCCACGGGCGATCTATGCCCTGTTCAGCTTGATCAACAAGCGCGAGAACTTAGCGCCAGCCCGGCGGCGGTCAATCAGCGCCCTGCTGGTGGCCGTTTTTGACCAGGCCAATGTCCTGTGGGCTCACCCGACGCAACGCGCCCGACCCCGCCAGCTCAGCATTCCGCCCCGTTATCGTGAAAACAACATTTGGCTGGCTATGGAGGCAGCCGTCGAGGCCTGGTCGCAGGCGCTACCGGCCCGGCCCGAGCGACTGCCAGTGACTACCTGGCCCGACCTGCCACCCGAAAGCGGTGGAATCTGCCTGTACGAGGGTCGCCTGCGCGACCTGGCCGAAGCCTGGCCAGACCCCGAGAAGGCCCCACAGGCCCAACCCGCGCTCCAAATCCAGGCCGTTGCAGCAGTTTTACCGCGCCCCAACCAGGCTTATTGGACCTTGTCCGCCCTGTGGGCTGGCTGGTTGTGGGGTCGGGAGGCTGCTGCAGCGTACAAATTTGTGCTCCGGCGCCGGCGCTACGACTGGAACTGGCATGCCATGGCCTTGCAGGCTGGCTTTGTCAGCCTGTCCCGGATGCTCTCACCTGGCACGCCAATCTTAGGACTGGTTGGCGAAGCCGAGCCCGGATTCTTATCCGCCGCCGGACTGGCGTCAGCCCTGGCGGGCCTGCAATGGGGCGGTATCGCCCTGCGCCAGTCTGACGAACAGACTCAATTCGAATGGCGCAAAACTACCCCACCCAAATCAGAATCTTCGCCCGGAGAGGCTGGCCGACTGGCAACCCAAATTCGTGAGCTTTGTCAAAAAGCCGGCTTGGAATTCCTACGCCAGCGGGGCGAACCGGCCAGCTACCTGCACCTGCATGCGGCCGGCCTGGCCGCACTATGCGAATCCGGGCTGATCCAGCGCGAAGCCAGTGCAATAAAACAGACCGAGGAGTACTCCGCCGCTGAGCTCCTTTCCCAGGTTCAGAACAGCTTCCAACAAGCCTTCACTTTTCGAAATGGGTTTATCCGCTATCAAGGCAGCCCCAATAACCTGGATAGCGGTTATTGGTGGCTGCGCGAAACGCATGCACCAGGGACGGATTTTTCTCCAGAGGAGCGCCATTCCCGCCTGGATATGATCACGCCTTCGACCGAAATCGCACCTGCCCTGGCTGACCGGGTAGAAATCGAAGTCGTGCGCCGGCTATTAAAACCGGAGCCGCCAACCTGGCTGGACCTGGAAAATCACCTGGCCAAGCTGTTCGACGGCCTCGAGACCCCGGATACGGGCCTTACCCTGGCCTGCCTGGAGTCCTATGCTGAACCGATGCTCAACCCTCCAGAAAATGCCGGGACGCCACCCAGCGGGCGAGATGCCAACCTGGCCATTGCACGGAATGCAGCCTGGAATCTCCATCCCCAGGAACAACCGCGTCTGCGTAAGTCCGACCTGCAGGAAGCCGCCCGGCTGCTCGAGCAACTCGGTCAGAGGTTGGGGTTCTCGGTAATGGTCAAAGATCCCGAACGACGCCGCGTGCAATGGCTGGATACAAAACAGCAACTCCAATACGCCTTCTTCCTGACTGCCTCCGCGACGATCGGAAAAATGATCCTCGAAAACCACCTCCCGGCCGAGAAGTGCCTGCTGGTTTATCCCGGCGGGAGGGCTGCGTTGATCCAATTTAAGCTACGGCGGGACCCACGCCTGGCAAGTTTCGTCGATTTAGGCTGGCGCTTTATCAAATTCCGCCACCTACGCCAGTTGGCCGCTAACGAACAGCTCAGCCTGGACAATCTGGATGAACAACTGTCTCTCGACCCAATATCCAACCAGGATTCGCAGATAACTTTACTGTGAGAAAAGCTTAGAACCGGGATTTCGATGGTCCAATCAATTTTCCTGCGCGGCGCCAGGCTGCACAACCTAAAGAATATCAGCCTGGCAATTCCCAAATACCAGCTTGTTGTCCTGAGCGGGGTGTCTGGCTCGGGAAAATCGACCCTGGGGTTAGATATATTATGTAAAGAAGGCCAACGCCAGTATCTAGAAGCGCTGGGATTTATCCCGATTGGTATGGCCAAGCCGCCGGTGGACTCAATCAGCGGGCTCTCCCCTGCGATTAGTATTGACCAACACTTGACTCACCAAAACCCGCGCTCTACGGTCGGCACGGCTACCGATGTCTATACGTATTTGCGCGTTCTATATGCCCGCCTGGGCCGCCGACCTTGCCCGGCTTGTAAAACAGAAATTCCCCCCCCGCTTGAGTTGCTCAATCAGGGGTTTGAGAACGAACCCGCCTTGGATGACGAAGATGCCGGGCCGCAACGCTATTACCCATGCCCGCAGTGTGGACTTGGGGTTCCTGAGTTAAAAATGGCCGATTTTTCATTCAACAAGCCGGCTGGCGCCTGTTCCACTTGCACTGGCCTGGGCTTTACCCACCAGGTTGATGTCAGCCGCCTGGCCGATGAAACTCGGAGCATCGCCGGCGGCGCGATATCGGGTTGGGCATCCGCTCAGATCGACTATTACGGCGCCTGCCTGCAGGCTGCGGCTACGCATTTTGGCTTTGATTTCGACCTGGCTTGCCCGGTCAAGGACCTCACTACCCCACAGCGCGAGCTATTATTTTACGGCGTGGATCACCCTCATTTTCGCAGGCATTTTCCTGGGATCCTACCCCCAGAGACCGTTCGCAAGGGACACTTTGAAGGCGTCGCGACCGCCTTGATGCGCCGCTACAGTGAACGAATCTTAGACCCTGACTATCGCACCAAACAGGAAGCCTACCTGATCATCGAAGCCTGCCCGGATTGTCAAGGAAACCGGTTGCGCCCCGAAAGCCGGGCGGTGACCGTTTGCGGTCAAAATCTTACCACAACGGCGAGCCGCTGGCTGAGTGAGCTGGGCGAATGGCTGACTAACCTGCCAGGTGCATTCAGCCAAGTGGAAAACCAGGTCGCTGAACCAATCCTGGCGATCTTACAGGAACGCATCGCTCGCCTGCTCGAAACTGGAGTTGGTTACCTAACCCTGGAGCGGGCTTCGCCTTCGCTTTCCGCTGGCGAAGCCCAGCGCCTGCGCCTGGCTTCCCTGCTCGGTTCGAGCCTGAGCGGTGTGCTGTACGTCTTTGACGAGCCAACGATCGGAACCCATCCCCGCGATACCCGCAGACTGATTGATCTGTTACGCCACCTGCGTGACCTGGGCAATACGGTGCTGGTGATCGAGCACGATTTGGATATGATAGCTGCCGCCGATTGGGTGATTGATTTTGGCCCTGGGGGTGGCAAGCACGGCGGCCAAGTGGTTGCGGTCGGTCCGCCGACCGAAATTGCCCACCATCCGACTTCGGTCACCGGCGCTTACCTGTCCAAACGGGAAGCGATCCCGCTCCCTGGACAGCGGCGTAACCCTGAGAAAGCTGGGTTGATCCTCCGAGGGGCTCGCCATCATAATTTACAAGACCTGACGGTGCGCTTTCCACTCGGCTGCCTGGTAGCAGTGACCGGGGTTTCCGGCTCGGGAAAATCTTCGCTAGTTTTCGACATCCTTGGCCGCGCCCTGCAGCGGAAGATAACCGGCAGCGGTGAGCTGCCTGGGGACCACACTGGCATCGAAGGGTTCGAGCAGATCGATCAGATCATCCGAATTGACCAGACCCCGCTTGGACGCTTGCCGCGCTCAAATGTCGCCACCTATACCGAGCTGCTGAACCCGATCCGGGCTGCTTTTGCGGCTACCCCAGAAGCGCGCCAGCAGAGCCTGACGGCACGGCATTTTTCATTCAACCTGCCCGGCGGGCGCTGTGAGCGCTGCGAAGGTAACGGCGTACTGGCGGTTGCAATGCATTTCCTTCCTGAAATAGAAATTCCCTGCCCGTCTTGTCATGGCCGGCGTTTTACCCGCCAGACGCTCTCGGTACATTATCGCGGCCAGGATATCGCCGAGGTGCTGGAGATGACAGTCGAAGAAGCGTTGGCGTTGTTCCAGGAGCTACCGGCGGCTCGTTCTCGCCTACAAGCCTTGGTTGAGGTCGGCCTGGGATATCTCCAGCTTGGACAACCCGCCCTGACACTCTCGGGCGGCGAAGGTCAGCGAGTCAAGCTGGCGCGCGAGCTGGGCCGCCGGCGCAACGCACACAGCCTGTATTTATTGGATGAGCCGACTACCGGCCTGCACCTGGCTGATACCGCCGGGTTGCTCCGCATGCTCCAACGGCTGGTGGACAGTGGGGCAAGCGTGATCTTTGTCGAACATAACCTGGAAATGATCAAGTCTGCCGATTGGGTGATCGACCTGGGGCCGGAGGGCGGGCCAGGCGGTGGGCGGCTGGTTGCCGCGGGGACACCTGAGCAAGTCGCCCTGGCGCCGGCCTCTTTCACCGGCCAGGCGCTCAAGGAACTGCTTTAGCGAAGCGCAGCGCACGTAATTGTGCGCTACACTCCGCTCGTTCGGTGATTGATAAGCTAGGGATTTGTCGATGAAGGCGGCGTATCAGTCGCTTTTGGAAAACTGGACGGTGATGTCGGCTCTGGCGTGCTGGTTGGCGGCAGGGGCGTCTCGGTGGGCAGCAAAGTAGGCGTCGGCGTCGCAGTCGGCAGCGGGGTCTCGGTCGGAGTAGGCGTCGGGGTCGGCACCTGGATATTGATGCGGATTAATAACTCCACCGAAGTATCCTCGGTGCTGAACATGGTTAATTTCAAGGTGTAGATCCCGGCTTCGACATCGAATAAATCCAGGCGGGCGAACAGCTCAGGGTCGCGGGCTGGAAAATCCCGTTCTTCGATAAGCTGCCAGTCCAGCGGGTCGTCGCCCTTGCCGATTTCCAGGCGGACCGAGTCAAACCAGTCGGTGGCGTCGGCTATGGCCCAGATCTCCAAGGGTGCTTCGCTGATCGTGTCGCCATCGCGGGGTGAGATGAAACGCAATGTCGGCCGGGGATCATCGGCGCGGCATTCCCGATCGGGGGAAAAGACGACCGGATCAGGAAAGCCCATTTCCTCCGCCCAGGCTTTACCGGCCGGATCGCGACGGATCCATTTTCGGGCAAACGAATCAGCGACGTTCAGGACCAGCGGGTCGTCCAGGAACTCTTTACAGGCGTCGGAAGCCAGCAAGCCGGTCCAGGTGTCGATCACCGGCTTCTGCCAGAGATCCTCTTCGGATGGCAACGGCGGCTGGTCGGCGGCGAAAATTTCACTGCGCTGTTCGGGGCACCATTTCGAGGGCAGGCTGCCTGAGATGGCACAAATCACCTGGTCGACAATCCCACCTGGACGGCTGAATGGGGTGGGGTTGCCGCCACTGATCCACGGAACAGCGGCCTGCATGAACTCTGACCAGATTGGGGCCGCGCCGCTCAGGCCGGTTGTTTTGATCATCGGGGTATAATCGGCATTTCCAACCCATACCCCAGTCACCAGGTCAGGCGTATAACCCAGTGTCCAGTTATCGCGGTAATCATTGGTCGTTCCAGTCTTGGCTGCGACTTCGAAGGGCAGCTTGAGAGCTGAGTTGCGACCAAACATCCGGCGGCGGGCTTCTTCATCTGAGAGAATTGAAGAAATCAGGTAGGAATGCTCGCTGCGAATCACCTGCTCGCCTTGCGGCTGCTGGTAATCAAAGACGATCTCACCATTGAAATCGATGATTTTGGTGATCGCGACCGGAGGGACTCTCCGCCCATTGTTGGCGAAAACGCTATAAGCGCTGGTCAATTCGAGTAAAGTAACGTCTCCGCCGCCCAGGGTCAGCGAAAGGCCGTAATCACCTGCTTGCGTCAATGTAGTAATGCCTAGCCGGCGAGCGAAATTGATGAATCCATCGGGTTGTGGGGTATTCGGATTGTCATAGATTCCGACAAATTCGAGCGCTTTGACCGCCGGAATGTTGAAAGAATTGGCCAGGGCGCTGCGCAGCGTGACCGGGCCATGGAACTGGCTGTCGTAATTGAGTGGCTCATAGAGCGGACTCGGGTCATCCGGCAAGCCGGAGGGCGTGAACTCGGAAGGAACATCCCAGAGCAGGGTAGATGGCGTCCAGCCTTTTTCAAAGGCTGCGACGTAGGTCAGGGGTTTGATCGAAGAGCCGGGTTGACGCGGGCTGATCGCCATATTCACCTGGCCATCGATTTCATCGTTGTAGAAATCAGCCGACCCGACCAGGGCAAGGATTTCGCCGGTAGAGGGTTTGATGGCGACCAGCGCGCCGTTGGATGCGTTCTGATCCGCCATCGAATCGACCTGAGCTTTCACCATCGCCTGGGCTGCATCTTGCAACTCAGGATCAAGGGTGGTGTAAACCTGGAAACCCGAGCGATAGATCGTCTGGGGATCATACTGCTCTTCAAGCAAGGTGCGAATGTAGGTCACCCAGTGGGGATAGCGCATCTGGATCGCCCGCTTCTCGAACTGGGTGGCTTTTATTTCATTCGCGGCTTCAATTACCATCAATGGATCAACGCAGACTCGCTGGGGTGAGTTGCTGACGTAAATACAGCCCTGCTCCTGACTGGTCTGGTACATAAGAGTCAGAACGTCCTCCAGGCGGGCGAAAACGGCTTCGGGATTGGTGTAGATATCGTAGACCGAAGGCGACTGAGGCAGGCCGGCTAGGAAAGCAGCCTGTGCAAAGGTCAGCTTTTCGGCTGAGGTATTGAAATAGGTCTCGGCTGCCGCCTGGATGCCATAGGCCAGGTTGCCGAAATAAATCTCGTTCAGGTATAGCTCGAGAATGTCATCTTTGGAATAACGCCGAGTAATTTCGGTGGCCAGGATGGCCTCGCGGATCTTTCGGAGGTAGGACTGCTCAGTACGCTCCTCGGGTGAAAATAGCAATGCGCGGGCCAGCTGTTGGGTGATGGTAGAAGCACCGGAAGCGACCCCCCCCGCCCGGTAGTTCTGGACAAACGCCCGGCCGATCGCCCAAAAATCTACCCCGGGGTGGCTGTAAAAGCCTTTATCTTCGGTGGAGATTGTCGCTGCCACCAGGTAAGGCGAGATTTTTTCAAGTGGAACATAGGTACGCCGCCCGGCGTTCGGGTCGAGAATTTCATAAAGCACATCGCCGTTGCGATCCAGGATGCGGGTGGTTTCAAACTGGGCGGCTTTTTGATCCAGGTTGCCAATCGGCGGCAACTGGCGGGCAATCTGGTAATACTGGTAAAAACCGTAGGTCAGAGCGGCCAGGACCAGGATTGTACCCACCAACAAGCCGGTCAGAGCCAGGCGCAGCAGGCACCCGCCAACCTTCTTGCGATCAGCCGGGGTAGCTGGCTTTTTGGTGCTTGGCGCTGACGCCCGACGAGGGCTCGCCGGGGCTTGCCTATCCGGAGGCGCAGTACTCGGTCGGGTGGCGCCAGGTTGGACCGGACCGGCCGCGGGGACCCCGCCGGGGTAACCGGCGTTGGATCGGCGAGTGGCAGATGGAGTTACAGCCGGTGTCTCGGAAGCCTGGGTTTGCGCCAGGCCGCTCGGGACGGAGCTTAATGGACGGCCTCTGGCTGGATTGGCTGCTGTCCGGCGGCCGGCCACCGGCTGAGTATCGGACAATGAGCTGGCTGGAGGGAGCGTTGCTGGTGCGCCATCCCTGGGCCGGGGTGTGACAGGAGTCCCCAAAGGACGGGTAGCAGCTGAGTTTACCAGTGGCTCAGTGTCCTTACCTGAGCCAGAAAATGGCGAGGGGACTGCCGGAGAAAATAAATCTACTCCAGAGGCCAACTGTTGCTCTGATTCTTGCTTCACCTGTCCCAGGATTCGGCGGTAGCGGCTCCCAGGTGTTTCCAGGTTTTCCTGCTGTTGCGATTCGTTCATATGAATGCCCAGAGGATCCAAGGTCGAACCAATCGGAAATCTCCAGGTCTCCTTTTACTTGAAGGGTGTTATTCGGGTCGCAGGGCAACCAGGACGTTCCATAAGCCGCGTTGGACGACTTCTTCGCGCTGGTTGCGAACTTCAATCTCCATACTCACCGAACCGGCGCCAATCCGGCGCATTTCCTTAACTTCTTTCACTTCAACAATGGCATGAATGGTATCGCCGATCAGGACCGGCTTGACAAATTTCCATTCGGCGACCTCCCGGAAGTAGATAATTGTGCCTTCCATCATCCCGGTTTGGACTGCCAGGCCCGAAACCATTGACAGGACGAGCAGACCGTGAGCAACACGTTGACCGGCTGGTGAAACCCGGGCATTTTCCGCATCGACGTGGATCTGGTTGAAATCTCCAGATAAACCAGCAAAATTGACAATGTCACTTTCGGTCACCGTCCGGCCAGCCGTAATAATCTTCAGACCGGGCTGGAATTCGTCAAAAAACATACCACGAGGACCTGCTGGGATTGGGCTCATTCATCGCTCCTACGGATAAGATATCTACCCATTCTAGCATAAAAATCATCTCCCTGATCCTTTGACCAAGCGGGCAAATTAACATACAATCAAGCTATGCGCGAATGGAAACTATCTCCAGGTGATCCGCTTGTCCTGTCTCTGGCCAGTGATGCCCGGGTTGGACCGGTCGATTACACCAATGATCATATCTGGGAGGTTAACCTGGAACGTAGTGAGCCTCCGGGAGTTGCTATCCAGACGACCTTTGGTCTGCGGGCACGCTCGTTCCGGATCCTGCCGCGTTTCATCCAGGGCGACCAGGCAGTAACCGATCCAGCCGGATTCGATCAGAAGCCTTGGATACAAAGGCTCTATCCTAACCTCCTTTCGATGCACTTTTCTCCATTTCCATCCTATGACGTAAATTATGACCTGTGGGTTCCCGAGTCTCACCTCCTGGTCGGGACATTGGAGATGACCAATCATCGCCAAGCTAACCTGAGCCTGCGGGTCGAAATTCTATGCCTGCTATCCCCCAATAACGGTTACCGGATGTCTGCGACCGAACTCCAGGCTGCCAGGGTGCTGTCTGGCAAGAGCGATAACCTGTATCCGGTGCTGTTAATGACCAGCGGCCCAGAATTTGGCAGCGGGTCTTATCCTGCTCTAGCGATCAACCTGGAGCTGGCTCCTGAGGAGTCTTGCCAGGTGAGCTGGATCCTGGCGGTGGCTGAAAGCCCCGAGGCCTCTCTCGAGCTGGCCCGCCGGCTGACAGCCCGGAATTGGGAGGCGGAGCAGGCTTATATCAACCTGCTCAACGCCGGGCAGGTTGAAATCTACACCGGAAATCCGGATTGGGATGCGGCGTTCATGCTCTCTCAAAAATCAGCTTTCAGCTTGCTGATGAGCGCCAGCCCGGCTTTGCCATATGCTTCTTTTATCCTGAACCGCCTGCCGGACCAGGGCTATTCCTTACGCGGCGATGGCAGCGATTACAGCCACACCTGGAATGGCCAGACGCCGCTGGATACCTATTACCTGCTGGAATACCTTTTGCCTGGGTCGGATGAGATCGCCAAGGGGATTCTGCGTAACTTTCTTTCCATCCAGACAGAAGGTGGTCGGATCGATTGGAAACCGGGACTGGCCGGCCAGCGCAGTCGAATTCTGGCCACCCCCTTGCTTGCTCACCTGGCCTGGCGGATTTATGAAACCAGCCAAGACAAAGACTTCCTGGGAGAAGTTTTTCCAGCCCTTTTAAAGTTCAACCAGGCCTGGTTCCAACCCGAACAAGATCGCGATGGCGATGGCATCCCCGAATGGGATCATCTTTCACAAATCGGGATTGAGGATCACCCGCTCTATTCACGCTGGCAAGAATGGTCGGAAGGAATTGAAATTAACAGCGCGGAGAGCCCGGCTCTGTGCGCCTTCTTGTACCAGGAATGCCAAAGCTTGATTCAGATGGCAGAGCTCTTAGGCTCCGAAGCAGCCATTGAAGCGCTGCAGGCAACTGCCGAACGGTTGCGCCTGGCAGTGGAAATTGCCTGGGATGGCGAGAAAAGTAGTTACCAGTATGTTGACCGCGAGACGCATTTCAGCGCACCAGGCCGCTTATTGGCAGAAGGAAACGGCTCCGGCATCCTGCATATCGACGCAAAATTCGCCCAAGCGGTCCGCCTGGTAATCCAGATACACACCCATGATGAAAACACCCGCCGGACCCGGATAGCGATCAGCGGCACCAGCGCCACCGGCCAATCTCGCCTGGAGACCATTCCAGAAGAGCGGATCAAATGGTCGCTGGGCTGGGGGGTGACCACCGGGGAGCGCGTCTACCAGCAGGTCGACACGGTCGAATTGAGTGGCCTGGCGGAAGGCGACCTGGTGCGGATTATCACTGCCAGCTACGATCAGCCCGATATCACCTGTTTCCTACCGCTATGGGCCAAGATTTCCGAGCCAGAGCGCGCCGCGCAGATGATCGAAAACAGCCTGCTCAATCCACAAAAATTCTGGCGCAGTCACGGTTTGCCAACCAGCCTGGCAAATGGCCTACCGGTTGAGGGAGAAGGGTACACCAGCGCCAACCTGGTCTGGAACCTGCTGGTCGGCCAGGGGTTGCTGGGGTATGGCTACCGGCAAGAGGCTGCCCGGTTGTTCAACAACTTGATGAAAGGCATCCTGCGCAGCCTGAAGGAACAACAAACTTTCCGCAGGTACTACCAGGCTGACACAGGCCAGGGGCGCGGCGAGCGTAACCCGCTCCAGGGATTGGCGCCGGTGAGTTTTTTCCTGGAATGCCTGGGCTTGCGCCTGATCTCGCCCAGAAAAGTATTGCTGAATGGATTTAATCCCTTTCCATGGCCAGTTACGGTAAAATATCGAGGGTTGACGATCTTGTGCCAAAAAGATAAAAGCACAGTTATCTTCCCAGATGGACAGGCGATTACGATCGACGATCCGACCCCGAGAGTTGTTTCGCTTGAAGCGGGGCTGGAAAACCTCCCAGGCCAGGAGAGCTTACGGTGAAGAACGAACAACCAATCTGCCGGCTGATGACCGCAGTAATCCAAATGCAGGATGCCGAAGAAGCCATCGGCGCCCTGGGCGCGGCCGGCCTGTATGTCACGCATATCGCCAGTAGCGGGGCCTTCCTTGGGCGCCGAAATGTCACATTGCTGATTGGGCTGGGTGAGAACCAGGAGACTGTAGCAGTGGACGTGCTCAGTCATACCTGCCGCCAGCGGGTGGAGTACCTGGCCACCCGCCTGGAAGGCGCGCCCTTCCACCTGCCGCTTTCGACTCCGGTAACGGTTGGCGGTGCGACGATTTTCATCCTGGAAGTCGAGCGGATGGAGGAAATTAAATGAAACTGATCATCGCGATACTCCGCGACAGCGATAGCGACCCGGTTTCGCAGGCTCTGGTCCAGGAAAGCTACCGGGTCACCCGGATTGCCTCAACCGGCGGTTTCTTGCGCCGTGGTTCCAGTACGTTGATGATTGGAACCGAGGCAGACCGGGTTGACCGAGCGATTGAGTTGATTAAGGAAAACCTGGGACCGGTAACCGAACCCGGGGTTAACCGGGCAAATTTGTTCGTGATCAAGGTCGACCACTTTCACCAGGTCTAAGCACTCGCTTAGGAACCAAGGGAAGGTTCAAGCGTTTATTCGTGAAATTCTTCTACCTGGTAAACCAGCACCTGGAGCTGCTTGCGCCGCCATAAACCCGGCGGCGCTCCCATTTTTTGGCACAGGCTGCTCAAGAAAGCGGTCTTATCGGGTAGTTTTTCCCAGACCTGGGGCAGGTAGGTTGCCCGGTGAAAGCCATCGATCAAGATGACGCCATCCCTGCCCGGCTGGAGCTTATCCAACAAATCGACCGGGCCACGATAATCCAGGGGTTTAGGAAGGGTGAGGCGGGAAATCTCGATCTGAATTTGGCTCAATTCGTTCGGCTGGACGGGTGGAAAGCGGTAATCCTGCAAACCGGCAGCCACAGCATGCTCCTGGACATCGGCTGCGAGGGGTAAATACGGCTCGAGGGCGCCAATGCACCCACGCAGCATGCCCGCTTTCGTCAGGGTTACAAAACTGGCGGCGAGCTCCTGCAGGCGGAGGGGCAGGTGTGCCAGGTCCAGGTCCGGCAAAGGAAGCCCCTGCACCGCCGCGCTGAGGGCCTGGCGGGCAATCTCAAGCAACCGCTTGCGTTCCTGGTCGGTCAAACGCTCTTCCATAGAGGTTTTAATCACATAACTGCTGGTAATTCCGGTCGTAGTACAACAGGGGCGAGCCGCCAGGACCATTTTTGACTGCCAGTACTTCACCCAGGAAGACCGTGTTATTGCCGGCTTGGAGTTGGGCGGCGACGCGGCAGTCTAGCCAGGCCAACCCGCCAGGGATCAGCGGCGCCCCGCTGACCAGCTCAAAATAAGCTAAGCCATCAAAACGATCCTCAGCATCGGAGGTGCGACCGGCAAAGCGCTCGGAAAGGTCTTGCTGATCAGCGCTCAAAATGGTGACTGCAAACTGGCCCGAATTAGCCACCAAACGGTGAGTACGGGCGTTTTGGGCCAAAGAAATGGCAATCAACGGTGGATCGAGAGAAATGGAGGTGAAAGAGCTGACCGTCATGCCATGCTGCTCGCCAGCGGAACGGGCGGTCACCACGGCCACGCCAGTGGTCCATTGGCGCATCACCTGGCGCAGCTCTTCCGGTTCCAACGGAGCGGCTGGTTGGTGGGAAAGCTCAAGGGGTAAATTTTCTGTCATAGAATCTCCTGTACCTATTATACACAAATCGCCCTTTGCAAAACACAAGCTTTATGCTAAAATTGCAAGTCGGTCTCTAAAGCGCCTACCCCTGGCGGGAGACCGTGCCAGAGATCTGGCAGCCACCCCTGGTGGCGCTTTCCGCTCCCAGCCCATCCACGATGGTGTCTGGGGGCAAACCCGAGGAAAGGAGGATTACCCATGCGCGAATATGAGTTGGTCTTCATCGCCAAGTCTGACCTGGACGAGACGGCTTTAACCGACACGATTAACAAGGTCAAGAGTTGGATCAGCGATGCGAAGGGCGAGGTCAGCAAGGTTGACCTGTGGGGCAAACGCAAGCTTGCCTACCCCATCCGCAAGCAGTCAGAAGGCATTTATGTCCTAATGAATGTTCAAATGGATCCGCAGTTTGGCACGACCCTGGAACGCAACTTGCGCTTCACCGAACCGGTGATTCGCTACTTGCTGGTTGCCAAATAATGGATTGATACCGGTGACTTCGATCCAAATCTCCTACAGGAGGAATGATGGGCCGAGGATTAAACAAAGTAATGCTGATTGGACGCGTCGGGCGAGATCCCGAAATGCGTTACACACCTTCCGGAAGACCGGTGACCACCTTCAGCATCGCCACCAGCCGCTCCTGGAATACTGCGGATGGCGGTCGGCGAACTGAAACCGAGTGGTTTAACATCGTTGCCTGGAGTAACCTGGCCGAAATCTGCAAACAATACCTGGCAAAAGATCGCCTGGTGTATGTCGAAGGTCGTTTGCAGACCCGCCATTGGGAAGATCCGGAAGGGAATAAACACACCGCAATCGAGGTAGTCGCCAACGAGATGATCCTGCTCGATGAACGTCGGGAAGGTAATCAGGCTGGCGAACCATACAACGAAGAGGGTGATGACGAATACCCATTTTAAGGACGCGGACGGCTCTCCAGTCCGCATAGGAGTACAAACGTGAGCAACCAACCCGCTAATCCAAGCGAAGGTCAGGGTGGAGGACCACGCCGGTTCTTCACTCGCCCAAAAGAATGCCAGTTCTGCACCGATAAGAACGCCGTTATCGACTACAAGAACGTTGAGCAGATGCGGCGATTTATCACCGACGAGTCGAAAATTCGCCCTCGTCGCCAAACCGGCACCTGTGCCAAGCACCAGCGTGAGCTGGCGGTCGCCATTAAGCGCGCCCGGCACCTGGCCCTCGTTCCGTTCAAAGGCGAATTCTATCGCTAAGTCATATGGCTAATTCAACCCAAAAACCTGTACCGCCTGCCCTGACCAAGAAACACCTGGCGAAAATGCAGCGCGAAAACCTCTGGCGCCGGTATTTAATTATCGGCACCGTTGTTGTCATCGCGCTCATCGTCGGCGTGATCTTATATGGCCTGGTCTTTCAGACCTTGGTCCAGGCAGGACAACCGGTGGCGACCATCGATAACCAGAAAGTCACCACCCGGCAGTTCCAGAATCGGGCTCGTTTTCAGCGCGCTAACTTGCTGAACAATGCCTTTCAAACCTACCAGTTCGCCCAATCTTTCAACGATCCTTCTTTCCAATCCTCGTTTGCCAGCCAAATGCAGCAAATCAAAGCTCAGCTTGAGACAACTGCCCTGGGACGCGAGGTTGTTGACACGATGGTTGAGGATGTGGTGATCGAGATGGAAGCGAAAAAGCGCGGCATCCAGGTGACGGATGAAGAGGTGCGTGGCTCGTTCGAGGAAGTATTTGGGTACTATCCGAAAGGCACCCCAACCAGTGAACCCACCCTGGCTCCACTGGCGACCTCTACTTTATCCGCCTTGCAATTGACCCTGATCCCGCCGACTGCCACCCCTCAGCCAACGGCAGTTATCACCGCAACTGAGGTAATTACCCCCACCGCAGTTCCGCCAACGCCTACGGCAACCTCATTCCCAACCCAGACTGCAGTACCCACGGCCACTCCGGACACTGTGGAAGGCTCGGATTTTTATACACAAGCCATCGAGAACTTCTCGACAAATTATAGTGTCCCGGAAAATGAATTCCGAGCGACCCTGAACGAGATATTGAAAGCACAGCTCTACCGCCAGCGGCTGCGAGAATCGGTGCTGGCAGAGCTGAACTTGTCACGCACCGAACCACAGGTTTGGGCGCGCCACATCCTGGTCGCAGACGAAACCCTGGCAAAGGAAATTTATGAACGCCTGCAGAAGGGTGAAGACTTTTGCGCCCTGGCGGCTGAGTTTTCGACCGATACGAGCAATAAGGATCGCTGTGGCGACCTGAACTGGTTCCCCAAGGGTCAAATGGTGATGGAATTTGAGCAGGCAGCCTTTGCCTTGAAGGTTGGCGAGATCAGCCAGCCGGTCAAGAGCAGCTTTGGTTACCACATCATCCAATCCCTGGGAAATGAAGAACGCCCGTTGTCAGACAGCGTATACCAAAACCTGCAGGATACCAAGTTCCAGGAATGGCTGGATGCGCGCAAAGCCGAGCACCAGATCAGTATCCTGGAAGATCGCTGGCCAAGCCGGGTACCGGCTGAGCCACCCTGGCCGGCGGCTTTTGACCAGTTCATCAGCCAGATTCAGCAGCCGGTTCCCCAACCGACCGTCATCCTGGAAACGACACCCACCCCTTAAAATCAGCTATTCAGTCATAAAAGCCGGCAGCGCCGGCTTTTATGACTGAAATGGTTGATTCACTCGAAGATTTCTTCGACCTGGTCCAGTTTCAGGCTGACCACCTGGCTGGCCGAATCGCGCCCCATGGTCACACCATAGATCACCTCGGCAGCCTGAACGGTATTGCGGTTGTGGGTGACAATCACAAACTGGGTATGGTCGCTCAACTCGCTCAGCAGGTCCCTGAACCGGCCGACATTGGCTTCGTCCAACATGGCGTCGACTTCATCGAGCACACAAAACGGGGTCGGGGAAACTTTCATCAAGGCAAACACCAGGGAAGTTGCGGTGAGGCTGCGCTCGCCGCCAGATAATAAGGACAAACCTTGGGAACGCCGGCCGGGCAGGCGGGCCTCGATATCAATCCCAGTATCGGTCAAGTTTTCTGGGTCGGTCAACACCAGGCGAGCCGAGCCACCGCCAAACAGGCGTTGGAAGATTTGCTTGAATTCCGCCGCCACCGCTTCGAAGGTTTTGCTGAAATCGCGTTCCATTAAGCCATCCAACTCCTGGATGACCTGGTGTATACCTGCTTCGGCGTGTTTCAGGTCTGCCACCTGGCCAGTCATGAACTGATAACGTTCTTTGACGGATTTATACTCGGCTTGAGCTTCGGGGTTGATCGGTCCAATCCGGCGCAATTGGGCTCGCTGGCGCTTGATCGCCTCATCGATATCGGTTGGAAGTTGGACCAGACGGGGCAGTTGCTCAACCATTCCGTCGATCGGCAGCGGCGCCTGGCCAGATACCTGGTCGGCATATTCAAAAGCAACCAGCCCGAAATCTTCTTCGATCCGGCGCTGCAAGGATTGGAGCGATTCCTGGCGGCGGGTCAGGCCGATGCGGGTCTGCCCATAGCGATGATCGGCAAGGCTGACTGCCTGGCGAGCAGCGGCTTCAGATTCTTCCAGGGCAGCCTGTTCTTTATCCAGGGAAAGCAACTCTGTTTCAAGCGGGGCAATTTGTGCCTGGAGTCTCGCCAGCTCCTGGTTGACCTGCCGCTCCTGCTGGCGAGCCTGTCCTTTACCTGCCACCAGGGCTGCCTGGCTGGCTCGAATTTCTTCCAGCCGGTTCTTCAGGGAAGCTGAACGGAGGGCGGATTTTTGGCGGTTAGCCTGGTGTTCTTCCAGGCGACGCTGCTCATCTTTCAAAGCCCGTTCCGAGACCGCAATCAACGTATTCCAGTGCGCCACCTGGGTCTGGAATTCATCCAGGACCAGGCCGGCCAGCTCGGCATTACGCTGGCGCAGCTCATCGCGAGCAGCCTGGGTTTTTGTAGAAAGCACGTCCAGTTCCTGGTTACTGCGGGTCAGATCGGCGCCGGCTTTTTCGATCAGCTCTTCAAACCGGTGGCGCTGTTCTTGCTGCCAGGCGACCTGGCGCTCAACCTGCTCGGCGGCTAGCTCAGCCTGGCGTGCGGCCAGGCTGGCTTGCCCGGTAGCCTGACGGGCCTGGCGTTGTTCCTGGGTAATCTGTTCCAGCTCACGCTGTATGCTCTGGATACTCAATTCAATCTGCTTGCGCTCTTGGTACAGCCCATCCAATACCTGCTCAGCTTCGGTACGTTGTTCGATACTCTCGCGGCGCTGGCGCTGTCGAGACAGCACATTTGCGCCGCCTTCGCCGCTTTCAGCAGACTGGCCGCTGAGCACCGGGCCATTGGCAAAAAACACCTCGCCTTCCAGGGTTGCCAGGCGCAGCCGGGAGACACTGGGTCCAATTTCATCCGCCCAGGCAATCGATTGGAGCAGGGCGCGAGCAGCTGCCCGGTCGCGCACAATCCAGGTTGATCCGAGCAGCAGATTTAATGCTGGGCGAAGCTCTGAACTGGTCTGGACCAGCTCGCTAGCAATTCCCACCCAACCCTCGGCCAGCAACGCCTCTTGATTCAAGCCTAGCTGGGCAGGAGAGAAGCTGTCTTCGTCCTTAAGCTGGTTAAGCGGGAGGATCGCTGCTCTGCCAGCCTCGCTCTGCATTTGCTGCAGCGCTTCTTCCAAATCCGAATCCAGCAGAACGGCCTCCAGAAATTCTCCCAGGGCAGCGCTGATCGCCCGCTCAAGCTGACTGGGGACATCCAGGTACTGGTTGAGAGCGCCAGATTTCCCACCGATCCGATCCTGCCGAATAGCGTGCAGCAACACTCGCGTGCCCTCGGCATAACCGACCAGGCCACTCTCCGCCTGTTCGAGCACTTCGGCGCGCGCTTTCAGGCGCTCAAGTTCTGCCAGTGACTGGGCATAAGCCCGGTTGATCTGTTGGTGGCTTTCTTCCTGGGAGCGTAATTCCTGGCGCCTGGCCAGTAGCGCGGATTCAACTTCTAAAGCAGCCTTTTCATGAGCCTCACTGCGCTCCTGAGCGGCTTTCTTCCGTAAGAGTGCTTCTTGCAGCTCGAGCTCGAATCGCTGCACGGCCTGGCTGGCCGATTCAAGCGCTTTTTGATCACGTTCGAGCTGCGCGCCACGTTCCGCCAGGCGAGCTTGCAACTGTCCCTGGCGAGCGTTCAAACCGCTCAAGACCTGGCGAAATTCCTGAATTTGACGTTCCAAGCCGGTTCGCTCGTCCATTCGCTGCGATAACGCCTGGCGAGCTTTGGCTTGCTGCTGTCTGGCTTCGTTGACTTCGCCTTCCAGGCGGCGAGTCTCCTGGATGACGGATTGAGTCAGCTCCTCCAGCAACAGGCTTTCTTCAGCCAGGCGGTCGATCTCATCCTGGGTATCCTGCACTTGTCTTTCCAAGGAAGCCGCGCGTTCATCAGATACAGCCAGCTCCTTGCTCAAACCCTCCCGCTGGGTGCGGTATTCGCCAACCTGGCGCTGCCATTCCGTGAGCTGCTGGCGTTTAGCCTGGATGCGCTGGCGAAAACCGGTGATTTGGGTGTCCAGAGCGAGCTGCTCCTGGCGGGCTTTTTCCAGCCCAACGGCGTGCTGGCGTTCAATCTCACGCGCCTCCATCAGCTCCTGCTGGGTGCGGTGCCAGTGGTAGCCATACCAATCACGAAGCAACACTTGCAGGTCAGTGCGGACCTGTTCATATTCCTGCGAACGGCGAGCCTGGCGTTCCAAGCTGCGCAGGCGCGGCTCCAGCTCTGCGAGAATATCTTCGACACGCTCCAGGTTGCGGCGGGTGGTTTCCAGGCGGCGGAGGGCTTCCTCCCGCCGGCTGCGATACAAGCCGATCCCAGCCGCTTCTTCGAACAATCGCCGCCGATCTTCAGCTCTTAAAGCCAGGGCGGCATCCACCAGCCCCTGGCCAATAATCGTATAGGTGCGTTCCGCCAGGCCAGATTGAGCCAGTAACTCAGAGACGTCTTTCAGACGGACGCGCTGGCCGTTAATCAAGTATTCGTTGGTGCCATCCCGATAAGCGCGGCGGGTGATGGCAACTTCGCTGAAATCGATCGGCAACCAACCATCCTGGTTGTCGAATGTAATTGTCGCCGAAGCCATCCCAGCCCTGGGGCGCATCTCGGATCCCGAAAAGATCATATCCTCGGTCTTTTTGCCGCGCAACAAAGAATAGGATTGTTCGCCCAAGACCCAGCGCAGGCTGTCAGCGATATTCGACTTGCCGGAACCGTTCGGACCAACAATCGCTGTCACCCGGCCAGCGAATTCAAACAAGGTGCGGTTCGCAAAGGTTTTATAGCCTTGTAACTCCAAAGATTTCAGCCTGACCGGCATAATTTATCCAATCCCCAATGAATCCAACGCGTTGCGGGCAGCCGCCTTAGCCGCAAGCTGTTTGCTGCGTCCAAAACCGGTGGTGTAGATTTTGCCATCGATATAAACGGCTACTTCAAAAACTTTCTCATGTTCCGGACCGCTGGCGCCGATCGTCTGGTAAAACGGCGTTTGAAAGCCTTGCGCCTGGACCCATTCCTGCAGCAGGCTCTTGGCATCGGTTTCCCGGCGGTCATAAAGAAAGGCGGTTACCGCTTGCTCCAGAAAAGGTTGCATAAAATCCTGGACTGCGGCAAAACCCTGGTTCAAGTAATACGCTCCAATCAGCGCCTCGAATGCACCACACAGCAGCGCGGGTCGTTCGTGGCCGCCGCTTTCGGCCTCGCCATGACCCAAGCGTAAAGCGCGACCGAGGTTAATCTGGCGGGCAAATTCCGCCAGTTGTTCTGTCCGCACCAGGGCAGAACGCAGGCGGGTCAACTCGCCTTCGGCGCTTTCCGGGAAGTGATGATACAACCATTCCCCAACCAAGAAATCAAGCACTGCATCGCCCAGGAATTCAAGCCGCTCATTATCTTCCAGGGCTTCAGGGTGCTCATTCAGATAAGAACGATGGGTAACGGCCCGGCGCACCAACAAGATATTTGAAAAAGGTAATTGCAGGCGTTGGACCAAACTTTCTGCCGACTCGGTTTGATTTTCGGCCGGTTGATTCGGGTTCATCGAAGTACCTCCCGAACTCAGGCAGCGTAAGGGACCCACAATTCCAGTTGAGTCCCTTGCGTCCCCTAAGTTCTTAAATCCAATTTACCAGCAGAGCTGTTTGAGCTAATTATACATACTTTTTCAGAACCAGCACGGCATTATGCCCCCCAAAGCCAAAGGAGTTGCTCATCGCCACCCGCACAGTTTTCTCCCGGGCCTGGTTCGGAATGTAATCCAGGTCGCATTCTGGGTCGGGTGTCTGATAGTGTATGGTCGGTGGTAGCCGGTCTTCTTGAACAGCAAACGTGCAGAAGACTGCTTCTAGTGCGCCGGTGGCGCCCATCATATGACCGGTCATGGATTTGGTGGAGGAGACCGGGACCTGGTAGGCCAGCGGTCCAAAAGCCGACTTGATCGCCCGGGTCTCGGCCAGGTCATTCAGGACTGTGGCGGTGCCGTGAGCGTTTATGTAGTCTACCGCATCAAAGCACAAACCGGCAGATGCCAGCGCCTGGCGCATGGCTTGCGCTCCTCCCAGGCCATTTTCCTGGGGGGCAGTAATGTGGTAAGCATCAGTAGTGGAGCCATACCCAGCCAGCTCGGCCAAAATGACTGCACCACGCTGGCGGGCGTGGGTTTCGCTTTCCAGCACCAGCACTGCCGCTCCTTCACCCATTACCAGGCCATCCCGGTCGCGGTCGAAAGGCTGTGGAGCTGGCGAATCCCCATTGCGGCGGGAAGTTGCGCCAACCCGGTCGAAAGACGCTACACCGATCGGCGTGATCGTCGCCTCGCTACCCCCTGCCACGGCGGCATCGATTAAGCCGTTGCGAATCATCATCCAGGCAGTGCCGATTCCATCTGCGCCGGAAGCACAGGCTGAGGCGACCGAGAAACTTGGTCCCCGAAAGCCATAATCGATTGAAGCCAGACCTGCTGCGCCATTCGCCATCAACATCGGAATGGCAAATGGACTGACCTTGCGCGGGCCTTCTTCTTTGATCAGGGGGATATTATCCTGCAAGACGTTGATTCCGCCAATTGCGGAGCTGATCACCACCCCAATCCGATCGGGCTGGCTGTCAGAGCTGTTTAATCCAGATTGAAGCAGAGCCTCGCGCACAGCAACCGCGGCAAACTGTTGGAAACGATCACGCCGGCGGACTTCCTTGGCGGGAATAAATTCTTCCGGGACGAAGTTCTTAACTTCACAGGCGATGTGAACCAGGAAATCGCGCGCATCGAACAAGGTGATCGGGCCGACTCCTGAAACCCCGTCCAGAGCCCCCTGCCAGGATTGCTTAGCTGAGAGCCCGATGGGGGAAATCGCCCCCACACCGGTTATCACTACCTTTGTTGCTTCTGCCATATGAGCTCCTCATCCGGTCTTTAATCCCGAACCCGTAAGAATGGCGACCACTGGAGACGGGGTCCGGTCGATGATTTGACCGACTGCGCTCCACACAATTGCAGTGGTCGGCTCAACATAAAACCCCTGGCGGGCTAATTGGTCGCGCCCAGGCAGAATTTCTGCTTCGTCGACTACACAGAACTCCCCGTTGGTGGAGCGGACCAGTTGAAGCACTGCGTCGCCGCGCATCGGATGCTTGACCCGCACACCTTCGGCCAGAGTTTCGCCTTCGCTGACCCACATCAGGCCAGCGGCGCCATATTCAAAGACCGCCCACAACGGCGCACAGGCACGCGCCTGGACGCCGACCAGGCGAGGAAGATTCTGAATCAAACCAGCGCGCCGCAACGCTAGAAAGCCGCGCCCCGCCGCCAGGAGCAGGTTGCCCTGGCCAGCGGGGACGACCAGCGTTCCAGGCGCTTCGCCAAGCTGTTCAACCACCTCGTAGGCCAGGGTGGCATAACCCGGGAGCAACTGCGGCAGGTAGGCATGGCTGGCATACACCGCTCCTGCCGCGGCGGCTTCCAAAGCAGACTCAGCCGCTGCGGCACGTGGTCCAGGGATTGGACGGACCTGCGCCCCGTAAGCTTCGATCTGGCGGCGCTTCGGGCCGGAGGCGCTTTCAGGAACGAAAACCTGGGCTTGCAGGCCAGACCGGGCTGCGTAGGCTGCGAAAGAAGCTCCAGCATTACCCGAAGAATCCTCAATGGCCTGGCTCACCCCTTGATCTTTGAGAAAACTGGCCAGTACGGCGGATCCGCGGTCCTTATAGGAGCCGGTCGGGTTAAGGAATTCCAGTTTGAATGCCACCGGGTGGCCAAACGCCTGGCCCCAAACCAAAGGCGTGTTTCCTTCTCCCAGGCTGACCACTGGCGCGCCGGCGGAGAGACCCAGGGCATGATGGTAGCGCCAGATGCCTGGCTGATCGCGCTCGACCTGGAGCAAATCAAAATTCGGCAGCTCGACGGCGTCGAAAATCCCACCGCATTTTGGACAACGGAAGGGAACTCCCTGCTGCGGATAGGCCAGCCGGCAGTTGGTGCATTGGATCAGTTGGCTCATATTTAGTCTTTCGTTGTGGGAATGTAATCGCCTTCGACCCAGGCCTGGCCAGCCGGGCCGACTTCTTTCTTCCAAACCGGCACAATTTCTTTCAAACGGTCAATTCCATAGCGGGCGGCTTCGAAAACGCCGGTATCGCGATGGGCAGCGCTGACAGCGATCAGCACCGTCGGCGTGCCGGGATACAGCCGGCCAATCCGCTGGACCATGGCAATTCCCAGGATGCTAGGCCAGCGTTGGCGGATCTCCTCAGCAACCTGGCGCATCTTGGCCTCGGCCATCGGCTGGTAGGCTTCGTACTCCAGATACTCCGTCTGGTGCGGGTCGGTACGGGCGGTCACTCCGCGCACCATCCCGGTGAACAGGCAGGCTGCGCCAGCCTCGGGCAGGGTTACCTGGGATACCAGGTCATCCAGGTCCAATGGCTGACTGGTGATCAGAGCGATCGTGGGTAGTTGAGTCTGCATGACAAGAATCCTGCGATCCAGGTGAGTTAACCACCGCTGACCGGGGGGAAGACAGCGATTTCGGCGCCAACTGGAATCAGCCTGTCATCCAGAGCAAAATCGCGGTTGACTGCAACGAGCATCGCGCCACGATTGGCTGCCAGGTTGGGAAAGCGTTCGACCAGCGCTTCTTTCAGACGGGCCACATCGGCGCCATCGGGGATTTCCATTTCAAAGGCTCGTCCGCCGGCTCGCTCGCGCAAGGTGGCAAAAAACAACACCCGGACCATCATAGATTTACAACGTCTCCTGAAAGTCCGCCGTGCTTCTCAACCAGGCGAATATTCTGGATGCGCATGGTCTTTTCAACCGCTTTAGCCATGTCGTAGACCGTCAGCGCAGCGACTGCTACGGCTGTCAGGGCTTCCATCTCGACCCCGGTTTTCCCGGTAGTACGGGTTGTCGCGGTGATGCGGACGCCGGGCAGCGAATCGTCCAAGGCCAACTCAACCGTCACCTGGTTCAATGGCAGAGGATGGCAGAGCGGGATCAACTCCGAGGTGCGCTTGGCCGCCATCACCCCAGCCACCTCCGCTACCGCCAACAGGTCGCCTTTTTTCAGGTTGCCAGAGCGGATCAAGGCCAGCGTTTCAGCTCGCATCAGCACCTCGCCGGCAGCCACAGCGCGGCGAGCCGTGTCCGGTTTGTGGCCAACATCGACCATACGCGCTCGGCCTTCTTCATCAATATGAGAAAGTTGGGAAGACATGGCTGAATTATAATCGAAACGGCCTATGATATAATCCTTCGACATGGCAAACCTCCTCGACAAATGGAAACACGGGCTGGCGAAGACCAGCAAAGCCGCTTTTGGACAGATCGCCACCCTGTTTGGCGCCAGCGAAATCACTCCAGAAATCTGGGATGATCTGGAAGCGCTATTAATCCAGGCTGATTTGGGCGTGGATACCAGTGAGGTGGTTCTGGACGCCCTCGAGCAGCGCGTTGACCGGGAAGGCTTGACCCGGATGGAACAACTTAAATTGGCTTTAAACCAGGAGTTGCGCGCTCTGTTGATCGATCCGCCGCCTATTAAATTTGACAACCAGCCAACGATTATCTTAATTGTTGGAGTCAATGGCTCGGGCAAGACAACCAGCATTGCCAAGCTAGGCCAGCGTTTTAGAAACGAGGGCAAGAAAGTGATTTTCGGCGCAGCCGATACCTTTCGGGCAGCAGCGGTGGACCAATTGGAAATCTGGGCCAACCGGTTGGAGATCCCGATTATCTCTGGACAGCACGGCGGAGATGCCGGCGCGGTGGCTTACGATACCGTCAAAGCTGCCATCTCTCGCCAGGCAGACCTGGCCTTGATCGATACCGCCGGGCGATTGCATACCCGTTTTAACTTGATGGAAGAGCTGAAGAAAGTACACCGGGTGACCGGCAAGGCCCTGCCTGGCGCGCCTCACCTGGTCTGGTTGGTGATGGATGCCACCACTGGCCAGAATGCGCTCCAGCAGGCCCGGGCTTTCAAAGAGGCGGTTAAGGTCAATGGGGTCATCCTGGCCAAGCTCGATTCTTCTGCGCGCGGCGGGATGGCCTTTGCGATTCAAAAAGAGCTTGGCCTGCCGATTTTATTTGCCGGCCTGGGTGAGAAACCAGACGATTTACAACCCTTCGATCCGCAGAACTTTGTGGATAGCATCCTGGCAGAATTTTAGGTAGCCAGCTTCACTGGAGTGATCATGCAAGACTTGTTAGACCGGTTATCCCTGAGCGACGAAAAAATTCAGCACCTCCTGGTGCGTCTTTGACATTCCAGCCAGAAAAGCCGAATTAACCGAATATGAACAGCAGGCTGAAGATCCCGGCCTATGGAATGAACCGGATCGCGCCCAGCGGTTGATGAAAAAGATGGCCAGCCTGCGCCAAGATGTACAGGAGTGGGTTGGTCTGCAAAAGCAGATCCAGGATGCCATCGAGCTGGCCCAGCTTGGCGACGAAGGGCTGCGGACTGAACTGGAAACCGAAGTTGCCGGGATTGAACAGGAGATCGGTCAGCGCGAATTCGACGCGATGCTCTCCGGCCCCTACGACCGGGGCAACGCCCTGCTGGCCATCCACGCCGGAGCGGGCGGCACGGATTCGCAAGATTGGGCAGCCATGCTGGAACGGATGTACCTGCGCTGGGCGGAAAATCGCGGCTTTGCAGTCGAGATCCTGGATACCACCGAAGGGGAAGAAGCGGGGATTAAAAGCGCCACCATTGCGATTAACGGCCATTACGCTTACGGATATCTGCGCACTGAGAAAGGGGTTCACCGGCTGGTACGCCTCTCGCCTTTCGATGCCGCCCATCGCCGCCACACTTCATTCGCCCTGGTGGAAGTGCTGCCGCAAGTCGAAGATGACAATGAGATCGTGATCAACCCGGATGATTTACAAATCGACGTCTATCGTTCGTCCAGCGCGGGCGGGCAGAACGTCCAAAA
>CAZAGA010000006.1:0-27829 GCA_964484335.1 uncultured Anaerolineaceae bacterium | reverse complement strand
ACGAGACGCCAACCCAGCCAAGAAACATGGCTGTATGCCATTATGAGTGCTGGCATGCCTGTGCGGGGCTTTCTCCAATTGTCTGACCATGAGTTATATTATGAAATTCATGGTCCAACACAGGCTGTCTCGGTTATTTGTCTTCATCATGGATTGGGCTCACTGTTATCCTGGCGTCATCAGGTTGGTGTCTTACGTGAGGCCGACTGCAGATTGATCCTCTATGATCGATGGGGGTATGGCCGGTCGAGTCCACGGGATTTCTATTTGATCCCTGGTTTTGAGCCGGACTTGATCGACCTGGAACTGCTGGTTGACCAGCTGGTTGGCGATCGCGTGGTATTGGTTGGGCATAGCGATGGCGGTTCGATTGGATTGTTGTTTGCTGCCAGACATCCTGAGAAGGTTGCGGGACTAATCAGTCTGGCAGCCCATGCCTATCTGGAGCCAAAAATGGAAGCCAGTATTCGGGAGGTTGCAGTCCGTTTTGCTCAAGATGAGGAATTTTGTATAGCATTGCAAAGACATCATGGCGATAAAGCTTCGCAAGTTTTCAAAGGTTGGTTGGGTGGTTGGCTAGATCCTGCCAGTGCGGGCTGGGACATCCGGCCCGAGCTAGAAAAGATTAGCTGTCCGGTATTGATCATGCAGGGTCTGGAAGATGAGCATGCCACACCTCAACATGCTCGCGACATCGCCAACTCGATACCAAATGCTGATGTCTATCTCGCTCCGGGCGCTGATCACATGTTGCAACAAAGGCAGGCAAATTTGTTTAATCGTGAACTGATTGGTTTTATGGAGTCATTATGTTTACAAAGGTGATTATTGCTAACCGGGGAGAAATTGCGGTCAGAATTTTACGCGCTTGCCGCGAATTAGGCCTGCAGGTCGTCGCGGTCTATTCCGAAGCCGACCGTCAGGCATTACATGTCAGGTATGCGGACGAAGCCTACCTGCTTGGGCCGTCTCCTTCACGCGAGTCTTATCTACGCAGTGACAAAATTATAGAAATTGCTCGCCGCAGTGGTGCTGGGGCAATTCATCCTGGCTATGGTTTTCTGGCAGAGCGGGCGGACTTTGCCCAAAACTGCATCGATGAAGGATTAGCATTTATCGGACCCAAGCCATCGGCGATCGCCGCAATGGGCGATAAGCGGGCGGCCCGGGCGACTGTATCTGCTGCAGGAGTGCCAGTCGTACCGGGTACCGAAGGGGAAGGCTCGCTGCAGGATGATGAATTGCTGGCCATCGCGCCTCAGATCGGCTTTCCGCTCCTGATTAAGGCCTCAGCGGGAGGCGGTGGGAAGGGAATGCGAGAAGTTCGCACGCTTGATGAGATGCCGGAATTGATCCATTCGGCTCGTCGAGAAGCTGAAGCAGCCTTCGGAGATGGTAATGTTTACCTGGAAAAATTAATTGAAGGCGCCCGACATATCGAAATCCAGATCCTGGGGGATCATTTTGGAAATATTATTCACCTTGGCGAGCGTGAATGTTCGATTCAACGCCGACACCAAAAACTACTGGAGGAGTCTCCTTCTCCATTTGTGGCCGATGATGAGGAACTGCGACAACAGATGGGGGCAGTAGCGGTTCGCGCCTCCCAGGCAGTAGGCTACACCAATGCTGGCACGATCGAATTCCTGGTGGATAAAGAACGTAATTTTTATTTCCTGGAGATGAACACCCGCTTGCAGGTGGAGCATCCAATTACCGAGTTAGTTACCGGGATGGATATTGTCAAGGAACAGATCCGTATCGCCCGAGGTCGCCAATTGCGCGTGAGTCAGGAGAACATAAAAATGAACGGCTGGGCGATTGAATGCCGGATCAACGCTGAAGATCCATACAACCAGTTCATGCCTTCCACTGGCCGCATCAGTCATGTTCTACAACCCACTGGTCCAGGCGTGCGAATCGACACTGGGGTATACCCAGGTTTTGAAATTTCACCCTATTATGACTCGTTGATCTCGAAATTAATAGTGTGGGGAGAGACTCGTGCCGAGGCGGTTCTAAGGATGCGGCGCTCGCTTGAAGAATATAAGGTCGTTGGCATCCGGACGAATATTCCTTTTCACCAGAACCTAATGGACTCTCACCGTTTTATGGCTGGTCAATACGATACGCGATTTGTCGAGGAAAGGTTTTCGATGGATAACGGGGAAGAAGCTCGCAGCAGCCAGTCTGTGATTGCAGCGATGATTGCCACAATTGTAGCGCATCGCGAGTACCAGCACGCCACAAACATCGTCCGGCGTGGCAAGCGCGACGCCAGCAACTGGAAGTGGATTAGTCGTTGGGAACGTTTGCAGAAATAAGGGAGCAAAGGCCAGCCATGAGATATATCACCACGATTGGCGAAAGTGAATATGTTGTCGAAATCATCGACGAACATACCGTCCGGGTTAATGGGAAAGAGTATGAAATCGATTTCCATCCGATTGGCGATCAACCAGTATATTCCCTCTTGGTAGACGGAAAATCCCACGAAGCTTATGTGTACCCTGAGGATGATGCCTGGCAGGTTATGCTACGTGGCAACCAATATTCGATGAAGGTGGAGGACGAACGGGAGCGCCGTTTGAAAGCTGCGATTGGCGGTGGAAGCTCAGGAAGCTCTGAGTTCCATCTAAAGGCTCCGATGCCCGGATTGGTGATTGGGATTGCAGTAAATGAAGGACAACCGGTAAAGAAGGGTGATCTTTTGATCATCCTTGAGTCGATGAAAATGCAAAACGAGCTTAAGTCGCCCAGGGATGGTGTGGTTTCGCGCCTGCGGGTCAAAACAGGCGAGTCTGTCGAGCAGCGCCAAACGTTGTTAAGCGTGGTTTAGTTGTTCCAGGATGGCTCCCATGAACTTTCAAGAACTTGAGTTGAAGTATTATATTCAGGACCTTTCCCGCCTGCAGACTCAGGTGCATTCGCTTGGCGCAGTCTGCGACCAGGAAAGAGTTTTGGAAATCAACCTGCGGTTTGACCGGCCTGACTACTCGCTGAGTAAAAATGGGCAGGCCTTGCGCTTGAGATTTGATACCCAGGCCAGGCTAACCTTCAAAGGTCCGAGTGAGGCACAAGAAGGAATCCGTTTACGCCAGGAAATTGAGTTTGTTGCCAGCGATTACCAGGCAGCGCGTGAGTTCCTGCATGCGCTTGGCTTCCAGGTGATCCTTGTGTATGAGAAATACAGGACTGGCTATAAGCTGGGAGATGTACATGTCCTCTTGGATGAACTCCCTTACGGCAATTTTGTAGAAATCGAAGGTCCGGATCCGGCTCAAATCCTTGAAGTCAATAACCGTTTGGGATTAAATTTTGAGCGACGGGTGGCAGAAAGTTACACAGTGTTATTCGAGCGGTTGCGGGATCAACTCCACCTGCCAGCCCGTGATTTGGTTTTCGAAAGTTTCGCTCAGATGCAAATTACGGCTGCTGATCTTAACGTTCAGCCAGCTGACGAATAAGTCGCTTCCTCAATTGACTGGTTTAGTCTCCGATATTTCCTGTTGATTGAACCAGTATACTGGTTCAACGGGCCAGTTTTCTCCCATAAGCGGTGGGAGTAATCCGGCCAGTTTTTGGTCATCCCCAGTGGTGAGGATTCGCACCAGACCATTCTCGCTTCCTGTATCTGTTTCGTAATCAGGATTTTTTCTTAATAGATTCTGTTCGGTCAACAAACGCCTGGTCTGACGCGCCACCGCCGGGGCCGGGTCGATTACGCGGACATTGGGACCGGTGATTTCCTGAATCAGAGGGATGACAAAGGGATAATGGGTACAGCCTAAGACAATTGTGTCAATTCCTTGTTCTAACATTGGACCTAAGGCCTGGCGCAAGATCATTTCAGTGACCAGGTGGGTCAATTGCCCGTCTTCGATTTGTTGGACCAGCCCTGGACAAGTGTCCTGGAGCAGTTGAACACCGTTGGCGAAGCGCTCCACTACGGAGGTATACAAGGCTCCTTGGAAGGTAGCTGGCGTTGCCAAAACACCAACCACGCCAGTTTTGGTGCGCTCTGCTGCAGGTTTGACGGCTGGTTCCATACCAACAAATGGCAGGCCTGGAAAATCCTCTCGCAAGCAATGCAATGCGGCTGCTGAGGCTGTATTGCATGCAACAATGATAATTTTACAACCTTGCCCAATTAAGAAACGAACGATTGAGTTTGAGAATTTCCGCACTTCTTCCAGCGGGCGTGCGCCATAGGGCACATGCGCTTGATCTGCGAGATAAATAATCGATTCGGCCGGTAATTCCTGCCGGATAGCCTTCAATACCGATAGTCCCCCGACGCCCGAGTCAAACACCCCAAGCGGTGCTTCAGGTTCAGCCATTTTTCCTGTCTTGAGCGGCTTTAATGAATGCCTGGAAGAGGGTGTCCATGCTGGTGTCATCCTTAAGCCATTCAGGGTGCCACTGAACGCCGATACCAAATGGATGATGCGTATACTCGAATGCCTCGATAAGGCCATCTGGGGCATAGGCCGTAGCAACCAAATGAGGACTTAATTGCTTGATCCCCTGGTGATGCAAACTGTTGACTCGAGCTTGCGTGGTTCCCAGGATGCGTTCAAGCTGGCTGCCCGCTTGGATGGAGATCGGGTGGGCTGGATAGCTACGCGGAAAATTCGGATAATTGCTATGCTGAAGCGCCCCTGGGTTTTGATCCAGGATGTCTTCATAGATTGTGCCTCCCAGGGCAACGTTAATCACCTGTAATCCTCGGCAAATCCCCAAAAAAGGGATTTTTTGGAAAACTAATGCCTGGGCAAGTGATAACTCTAGCTCATCTCGTTCCTGATCCACCCCATCAACCAGTGGGTGGTTTTTTCCACCGTAATGTTTGGGGTGGACATCGCCGCCGCCGGTAAATAACAGACCATCTAGTCGCGGCAGCAAAGCCCCGAAATCTTGTTCGGTTAGGCCTGGCGGAACCATTACCGGGCAGGCTCCGTTTCGTTGGAGCGCGTGGATATAGGCCTCCATGATCATGAAAATCGGGAAGCCATTTTGGTTGGTAGAACGTCCTAAAGTCAGGCCAATTACGGGTGGTAACAAGGGGATTCTCTCAATTATATGGTGTTAGGGTGAAACGAAAAAAAGGCGCAGCACTGGTGTACTGCGCCCAGGTTGGGCACCGAATATCTGCCGTTGATCTGGCAAGAACCGAATCTTCAGACTGCCAGCCAAGGTCTTGTCTCTCGTGCTCGAGCTAGGAAAACTTTTGTTTCAGCCGAGCGCTCTTACCCGTCCGGCTCCGCAGGTAATACAGCTGCGCCCGGCGAACTTTCGAATGCCGTTCCACAACCACCTTCTCAATCCGAGGTGATCGCAGCAGGAAAGTGCGTTCCACGCCGATGCCATTGCTGGCCATGCGCCGGACCGTAAAGTTCCCATTGTTCCCTCCGGAGCGAAGACGGATCACGGTTCCCTTAAATTCCTGTGTTCGCTCGTTATTGCCTTCTTTGATCCGCAAATAAACACGGACCATATCGCCGGGGCTCAAGGGATCGATATTTGGATTATCTTGGGCTTCTACAGACTTCAACAACTCATTCATTTTTCAAGTCCTTGCAAAATAGATGATTATTTCTGCATCCGCGGTACCTGAAACAGGTGTTTCCATTAGTACCTTTAGCGACACGAAGCGTGATTATATCATGGGGTTATGGTTTTGAAAAGAATTCGATCGAGAATTTTTTCGATTATAATTCAGCCCATGAAGGCTCTAACCCCCCTCCAACCGATTGATTATTTGATCATCGGGCACCTCACGATTGATTTAACCCCCCAAGGTAAGCGCATGGGGGGAACTAGCGCCTATGCAGCTCTTACTGCGCATGCTTTGGGGTTACGGGTAGGGATAGTTACATCCTGGGCAGGGGAGGTATCGTTGGGTCCCCTAAGCGATGTTTCGCTTATTAGCTACCCCACCGAGCAAAGCACAACCTTTGAGAATATTAACACCGGGCATGGTCGAATTCAGAAAATCCACGCCATAGCGCCCAGGTTGGACTTTTACCAGGTCCCTGAACCTTGGCGCTCGGCCCCTATTGTTCACCTAGCTCCAGTTGCGCAGGAAGTGGAACCCTCACTAGTGCGTAATTTTCCGAATGCCCTGATCGGAGTGACACCCCAGGGCTGGATGCGTGGTTGGAATCGCGAGGGAATGGTAAGTTTTTCTGAATGGCCAGAAGCGCGTTTTGTTCTTGAACGAAGCAGCGCAGCTGTGTTGAGCATTGAAGATATTGAACATGACGAAACCAGGCTTGAAGAATTAGCTGGTGCTAGCCGAGTGCTTGCCATTACTGAAGCTGCTGAGGGAGCACGTCTGTTCTGGAATGGCGATGTCCGGCGTTTTCGCCCACCGCAGGTGCAAGAGGTAGATCCAACTGGGGCTGGCGATATCTTCGCTGCCGCATTTTTTGCCAGGCTATACACGACTCGGGATCCCTGGGAAGCGGCTCGCTTTGCTACCCAGATTGCCTCAGCTTCCGTGATGCGACCCGGTTTGGAAGGTATACCCACACCCTCAGAGATCAGCGAAAGCATGGTTGAGGTTTATTAATACCAGCATGGGACGCATCTATACACTTGTCAACCAAAAAGGCGGCGTCGGAAAGACCACGACCGCGATAAACCTGGGTGCCTATCTGGCATATTATGGTCAGAAAGTATTGCTGGTCGATTTGGATCCACAGGCTAATGCAACTTCCTGTTTAAAAATCGATAAACAAACTGTTCGAGGCGGAACGTATGAGGCGCTAATTACTGGCTCGCCGGTGATGAACCATATCTTGCACAATCCGCGCTTGAAACTTTCTTTGCTTCCAGCCTCGCCGGCCCTGGCTGGTGGTGAGGTTGAACTAGTATCCGAAATGGCTCGGGAGACGCGCCTGAAGAAAGCCCTGGATGGGATAACCGAGCGTTATGACTATATTCTGATCGACTGCCCTCCTTCCCTGGGCTTGTTGACATTAAACGGAATTGTTGCTGCTCAGGACGGGTTGATCATTCCCTGTCAGTGTGAATACCTGGCCTTAGAGGGGCTGGGCCAGCTCACTTATACGATCAGCCGGGTGCGCAGCGCCCTGTTTCCGAAGCTGGCTGTGCGGGGGGTGGTGATGACGATGTACGACAGCCGGACCAACCTGGCCAACGATGTCGTGGAAGAAGTCCGGCGTTACTTCCCAAACCAGGTTTTCCAGGCAATCATCCCGCGTACCATTCGCCTTGCTGAAGCGCCTTCCTACGGACAACCGATTTCTTCCTACGCGCCGCACTCAACTGGCGCACAAGCTTATGCTGCCCTGGCGCGTGAAATTCTCCAAGGCGACGGTATTCAGATTCCCATCTTTCAGGAGTAGCCATGCCACGAAAAGCCAGCTTGGGCCGAGGCCTTGATGCATTAATTCCGGGCGTTGACCGTTCAGTCCTGAGTGGCGCGCTGCTGATCTCTGTGGATCAGATTTCGCCAAACCCTCGCCAACCACGCTCGAACTTTCACTCCGAGGAGTTGAAAGAACTGGCCGCCTCGATTAAAGAACATGGTGTCCTCCAACCTTTAGTAGTTACCCAAGATCCGGAAGACTTTGAAAAGTTCCTCTTAATTGCTGGCGAGCGGCGCTGGTTGGCAGCTCGTATGGCTGGTTTGAATCAGGTGCCTGTCTGGATACGCGACGTCGGCGATCAGCAGCGTCTGGAACTGGCACTGATTGAGAATGTTCAGCGCTCCGACCTGGCCGCCCTGGAAACTGCTGAAGCTTACCGACAGTTGGCTGAGGACTTCTCCCTTTCGCACGAGGAAATCGCCGTTCGTGTTTCAAAAAGCCGTTCATCTGTTACCAATACACTCCGTTTATTAAAACTTCCAGAACAAGTCCGCCAGGCCCTTGCAGAAGGGCATATCACTGAAGGACATGCGCGCGCGCTTTTAGCGCTACCGACTGATCAGGCACAAACTGCAGCCTTACACACGATTCTCAAACAAGATCTCAATGTCCGCCAGACGGAAGAGCTGGTTAAGCGATTGAATGGGCAAAAACCTTCCAGACCAGCCACCCCGGTTGTGGCGCCAGAAATAGGCGCTATTGAAGAACGTCTGCGAGGCCGGTTTGGCACTAAAGTACGTCTGGCTCAACATGGCACGGCTGGCAGAATCATCATTCACTACTACTCACAAGAAGAGTTGGATGCTTTGGTCGACCAATTGGTCCACAACGAATAAAATGCAAATTTTCCTAAATGCTCAGGTAATCACGTTGGACCATGCTGGGCCGTCTGCCACCGCACTGGTGGTGCAGAATGGGCGGATCCTTGCTGTGGGAGACGAACGGGCGATTCGGTCAACTTATTTAGATTCTCATTCAACAAATCGTTTGCCAGGTGTAATTGTGCTGGATATGCAGGGCAGGACGATCCTGCCCGGCCTAACCGACGCTCATCTTCACCTGGAACATTATGCCTTAAGCCTGCAGAGGGTGGATTGTGAGACCAGGACGCTTCAAGAATGCCTGGACAGGGTTTCTGAGCGGGCACAAAAGAGCCGTCCGGGTGAGTGGGTCTTGGGACATGGCTGGAATCAGAACAACTGGTTGTCAGGTTTTGGTTCTGCGGCAGACCTAGACCGGGCAGCGCCGGATAACCCAGTCTACCTCACGGCCAAGTCGCTGCATGCCGCCTGGGCGAATACAGCAGCGCTAAAGCTCGCTGGTATCACAGAAGAGACACCAGATCCGCCAAATGGCGGATTAGGTCGCAGACCAGACGGTCGTCTGAATGGGATTTTGTTCGAAAGCGCCATGGATCTCGTCGCAAAGGCGATTCCCGAAGCAAGTCTTGACCAGGTGAAGGAAGCGATCGGCTCCGCCCAATCGACTCTGTGGAGGATGGGTATTACAGGGGTGCATGATTTTGATCGCCGGCGATGTTTCATCGCTTTACAACATTTACGCCAGCAAGGTATGCTCAATCTGCGCGTGATAAAGAGCATTCCCTTGGAGGATCTTGAGCACGCTATTGCTTTAGGCTTGCGCTCGGGTTTTGGGGATGATTGGATCCGGATTGGAGGGGTCAAGGCCTTTGCAGATGGCGCTTTAGGCCCTCAAACAGCCGCTATGCTCCAACCCTATGAAGGTGAGATATCGAATCGAGGCATGCTTTTCCTGGATGCCGAAGAATTATTCGAACATGGTCGTCATGCGGTCGAAAATGGATTGAGTATGGCAGTCCATGCGATCGGCGACCGTGCAAATCATGAGGTACTAGTCGCCTTCAACCAATTGCGTGAATTGGAAGCAGAAAAATATTATGGCGGTGATCGATCCCTGGCTATCCGACAAGGACTTCGCCACCGGATTGAACATGTCCAGGTCCTTCACCCCGAGGATGCCGGTAAGCTGGCTCAATTGGGGGTCGTGGCTTCCATGCAACCAATCCACGCCACCTCCGACATGCTCATGGCGGATCGTTATTGGGGCGGGCGAGTGGATCTGGCCTACGCCTGGCGCGCCCAGCTCGATCAAGGCGCAGTCCTGGCTTTCGGTTCCGATGCGCCGGTTGAATCGCCGAATCCATTCCTGGGTTTACATGCTGCAGTAACTCGCCGGCGTACCGATGGTTCCCCTGGGTTGCAGGGTTGGGTGCCTGATCAGCGAATCAATGTTCTGCAGGCTTTGGAAGCCTATACTCTTGGCCCTGCCAGGACGGCTGGGATCGAGGCCTATTCTGGTAAGCTGGCCGCAGGCTATTTGGCGGATTTGACAGTGTTAAGTGAAAACCCACTCTCGTGCCTGCCAGAACAACTTTATACAATTCAGCCGGTAGGCACGATGGTGGGCGGGGAATGGGTTTATCGAGATTTCTAAGGCCTGGCTGTTTAGCTAGTTTCCTAGTTTTACGGTCTTGATAGGCTCAACTTTATCAAGATCAGCAACCACGATCAATCGGTTCAGATACAGCTTCAGGTCGTCATCCCAATTTGTGCAGGTGATCAGGGTAATCTGAGATTTTTCGGTTGGTTTTAAGATTGAAAAATCTGAGTCCTCCGAAATAAACTGTTCGTGCACCGAGTAGGTATAAATGTTCTTCTCAGTATAAAGCGTAACGATATCACCTGGTCTTAAGTCCGCAAGATAACGGAATGGGCCATTGCTTCCATCGTTCAGGGTGACATGTCCAGCCAGACCGGTATTACTCCCTAGTCCAGGCCAGGAGGTGTCTCCCATCCAGGCGATTTCCTGCTTCAGCCCGGCGATTTGCCAGGAAAAACCATCATACGGAACATATTTAACGACGGTATCCAATCCCAATGCCGGGATCAAAATCTGTGTAACCGGTGAGGTATCGACATTTGGATCCTGAGCAGCCTGTAGAGTCGGGCTTGGGATCGGGTAATCGGGTAATGCAGCGGGCGTTGGTGTTGGCTGCAGCATTTGGAAGGCGTATTCGTTCTCATCCGGGGGGAATAATAGGACTGGCGTTGGATTGCCTGCCAGTGAGGTAACCGCTGGTAGTGTGGCTTTGGTGGGCAAGTTCAAACCCCAGGCAACTAAACCGAATATCACTCCGGCTGCAACCAGGATCAAGCCAGTACGAGAAAACCAGCTTGCCCAGGCGGATTGGCTGCGTTTCGCCTTCAGGCTATAAAAGAACAGGACTAAGCCGGCCAACCCTAAAAGCCCTGCCACAATCCCAAATAAAGCTAGAATTGTTGATCCACCCGCGGCAGCTTGGGGTTTCGCCATGCCAGTCGGTGGCAGGTTGCCTGAGCCAATTACCCGGTAGCTAACGCTGTTTGATGTGCGCGATTGGCCAGTTGTCCCAATAGCGTAATTCAGTATAGCGGAGTTCGTCAGGGTAGCATTCGAGACAGCGGTATTATTCACCTGTGCCAGGATACCAACCCGAACAGTTTCGCCGGTGGTAATCGTACCAATCGAGAAGGTGATCGTATTGGTTGAAGTGTTGATCGAATAGGTGCCCTTATTGGTTTGGGCGCCAGTGATCGTCAAGATGCTTGGGAAGGTGTCCGTCAGGATTGAATTCGAGGCAGGCGCCAAGCCGCTATTGGTAATTTGGATCGAGAAGTTGAATAGCTGGCCAACACTGGCTTGGCTGGGACTGACCGACTTGTCAATGACAATGTTGGGCAGGATTGTGCCCGTGGCAGTTGGTGTCAAGGCGGTTGGGGTGGGCCCAGTCGAAGCGCTGGCAGTATTCGTGAAACTCGAAAACCCTGCAGTATTGAAAGCTCGTACCCGATAGTAGTAGATTGTGCTGGCTGAGAGGCCGGTGTTACCATAGGTGGTAATATTTGGCCCAGTGGCTGCCAGGAGGGTGAAATTCACATTGTCGGTGGAGCGCTCGATCTGAAAGCCATCTTCATTGTTTGAGTTATCCGTCCAACTCAAGTTGATTTGACTGGCAGAGGCAACCGTGGCGACCAGGTTACTCGGTGCGATCGGGATCGGAGGTGGTTGTGTTAGGGTTAAAGTAGGAGTTGGAGTTGTGCCAGGGGGCAGGCTGTATTGGATGGTTAATTTCGGCCGGTTAGATGGCGCGGCAGCCTCGGCCGATTCAAATACCGTTTGCACGGTTCCACCGGCATCGGCGATGATTATACCGTTATTTGAGCTAGGGGTATTCACCCAATTCTGTACGGCGGTTCGATTCAGGTTTATGACATAAATCCCGGCAGCATTTGGCGCAAAGCTGGAAAGAACTTGCGTGCCCCGGTCACCCGGGCCGGATGCACCGGGTGCATCCCAGGCTAGGTTACCGGCATAATTTATCCAGTTCGCTTGGTTGAAAACCCAGGGTTTGAGGAGTTGGTAAATGGGATAAGTATCAACCGTCGGGGTGATCACGTTGAAAGTTAGGGAGGCAGAAAGAATTTCACTGCCGATAGGAATCTGGCTGATATCCCATTTAAGCAATGCCAGGTTGGCGTTGGCGGCGCCAAGAGATGTCTCGCCATTGACCTTTAAGCTGGTTGCCTGACCATAAATTCCAAAATTATCTGCTTGTGCGATATAGGTATCTTGCATCCCTGAATAGGTGGGTGAGGGGAAAATACCATTCTGGAACGAAACCGTGACAGGCGCCAGGGTTGGTGTTGCGGTTGCAGTGCTGGTAGGAGTATCGCCGGGTTGCTGGGCGAGAAACTCGGATTTAGCCGGGGCAGCACCTTGTGCCAGGCTGCTCAGCAAAGATGCTTGTGAAAGCATGACTGCCAGGATCAATATCATTGAAAAAACAACCAGTTTACGATACCGATCTGGCGTATGGAATAATTCTCCGGTTGGTTCTCTTTCCATGATTATTTTCTCCCAAAGAAAAGCAGAAAATAAGAACTTGAAAATGATTATATCATTGCTAAGGCGGTCACTGGAGCCGGCGGAAATCTCCTTCGCGTACCGTCACACCAATCCGATCCAGATGCTCAAGGATTGCCAGGGCATATTTTCGACTGGTGTTGAAATGATCACGCACCATGGCGGCGCTGATTTGTCCATGTTGGCGGATGAGCTGGTGAATCTCAGCCACCATCTGCTGGTAATCTCGAGTTCGGAAGACCACCTCAGGTGCTACAACGATCAATTGGCCGGTTTCAACCAGGGCCTGAAAACTTTCTTCGCCAATCTCGGTTTGGGAGTCTTTTACAGAAGGGGTGGCAAACGGCGCGCTGGAAAACTGTTTCAGTAGGCGCTGATTTTTCTGCTCCTGGGTTGGACTGAATTGGATGGTAAAACCTGGCATGCGAACGCTGGGCCCACTCTCTTCAATTTCATTCTGTCTGGCTAGCTTACTTAAAATGGCACTAAAAAGTTTCGTCGAGAATGCGGGTAGGTCTTTCAGTCGACTTTTCAATTCCTCGCGCGGCATCCCACTCCGTAAGGGGTATTGCAAATGATAAGCTCGTATCTCCTGCAAGATTCTTGCGGCAGCCTGCTCCCACGAGTTATTGCAAATCATCAGTTCGGTAAAGTCCGGAATTTTTGGGCCGCCTTGAATGGAGGGTTCTTCTTCATTCTCAGCGGAGTGTTGGTCAAGGCTGAAGATTAATCTCTGTCGAAGTAGCTCGCGGGTGGCTTCCTCAGCCTGGCTGGCTTCGAGGTGAGATCGAGCAATCATTTCCTTAAGTGTGCCAGCGCCAAGGGCTAAAGCAGCCTGGAGCAAAATTTCGGCAGGTGTTCCCTGTGCCAGAGCTTCCAGGCTGGGGATTATATTGTTAGTGAAGCGTTTATGCCGGCCTTTTGGATGCGGATCGATGATAGTCCCCCCTCCCAGGGTTTCGCCTGGAGATGGACGTCGCAGGATATACCGGTCGCCGCGCTCCACCACAACTGGGGATTCGGTCTCAATCTGCAGCCAGCCGGTCTCTCCTGGGATTAATTCTTCTTTCCCTAATACACGTACACGGCTGACCGTTTCTGTAGTTCCAACAAATAATTTTACTTCGGTGTTGTGACGAAGTGGTTGGATGAGATCGGGTAATAGTTGTAGGTGAGCATCCAGGCGGCGGGTGGGCCGATAATCGCGGGGGTGAGTAACGATATTGCCACGTTGGACCTGGTCAAGCGCCAGGCCTGAGATGTTTACTGCTGTCCGGCTGCCGGGTTCAGCGGAGTCCTCTTTTTTATTGTGGGTTTGTAAGCCTCTCACCCGCCCTGTCAGGCCCTGGGGAAGGATTTCGACTTCTTCTCCGATACGCAGCCGCCCATCGGATAAAGTCCCGGTAACCACGGTGCCAAATCCAGCAACTGTGAACACCCGGTCGATCGGCAGCCTGGGGCGACCAAGATCGGGCCTTGGCTGGCGTGTCGCTAGACAGGCTTGAATTGCTTCTACTAATTCTGGAATCCCTTGTCGGGTTCGGGCCGAAACCGGTTGGATTGCAGCTTTATCCAGGACGGTTCCTTTAAAAAAATGGTGCAGATCTTCAATGACCAATTCCAACCACTCGTCTTCGACCATATCGATCTTTGTCACCGCCACAACACCCCCCTGGATTTGGAGCAGGTTCAGAATAGCCAGGTGCTCTCGCGTTTGGGGCATGACACCTTCGTCGGCAGCAACAACAAATAATGCTGCATCGATCCCACCAATGCCAGCCAGCATATTCTCAATGAAATCACGATGTCCGGGAACATCCACAATCCCGACCTCGCCTGAGCCGGGTAGCGCCAGCCAGGCGAATCCAAGGTCGATGGTCATTTCGCGCTCGCGTTCTTCTTTCAGGCGGTCAGGATGGGTCCCAGTTAGCGCCTGGATCAGGGTCGATTTTCCATGGTCAACGTGGCCAGCGGTTCCGATGACATACATAAGATTATTCTGTCAAAACAGGCTCTCGAATCTAGGACCTATGAATTTTTCTATCTTTGTCGGCCTACTGACCGCTCGTAGGATGTTGCCCACTCATGGGCTACCGCTAACAATGACTGGAGCCTTTTTTCAGTTTGTTCTGTCATTTGTTGGAGGATATCCTGGATTTCCTGCATGCTATCTTCAATGTTGCCAACTCGCTCGGTAATTTTCTCGAACTGGCGAATGGAATCGTTGCGCTGTTCTTCGATCGTAAGCGTATAGTTCGTCCAACGTTTTTGGTCATCCGCTTTGAAGGTTACCCATTCCTGTCTGAACCGTTCTTCTGCCAGGCGTTGAATTTCAGTAATCTCATTAATTCGCCGTTCGATTTTTTGGGTGATTTCTTCCACCACCTGTTGGGTGCGTTTAACCGCCCGATGGGTGGCGTCTAAAGTTTGCAGGTTGGCGTCCACATCGGCAGTCTGGCTTTCGATTACTGCAAATCGGGCTTCCCATTCTTTCCAAACACGTTCCCGTTCTACCTGATATAAAGCTTGCTTCTCTAAGAAATTTTCGAGGGTCTCCCTTCGCTCGGTTTCCACGGCGTTCAATTCATTCAGGCGGATTTCTATTTTTTTGGTCGTAGTGGAGATCAGCTCCAATCGCCCGCGCTGTTCGTCGACGCGTTTTCGTACTGCGGCCATTTCCCCTTGCAAATCGGTCATCCGTTTTGCGTCCTGCCGGCGTCCGTCATCCACCAGGCGGAAAGTTCGCGTATATTCTTCTTCGCTCCGGCGAGAAGCCTCGATCTTCGTTCGTAGTTCGTCGATCAGGCGCGCCAATCGGCTTTCTTCATCGACCCTGGCTTTCAAGCTACGCTTTATTTCAGCGATCGGCTCAAGTTCTTTGCGTAAATCTGCCAGGGTTTGGTCCACAGCCCGCAATTCAACCCGGCGGACCTTATCGCCCTCTTCTTCGCGTTTCTTGATCTGTCGTTCAAGCTCTTCGAAATACTGCTTGGCTTCAATCCTTTGCTGGACAAGCATTTCATCGAAGTGATCCATCCGTGCAATGATCGTACCGAGGCGTGTAACCTCACTGCTCAAATCTTTAATCTGATGGGCCAGGGGTGATATATTTCCATCCAGGGCCGTCAGCCGTTCTTCAATTGCACTCAGGCGAGTTTTATCCTTCCGCCGCTCTTCATCTAGCCAGTCTAACTGCTTGAGAATTTGTTCAACTTCCATTACCATTCTCCTTGGAATCCTGGGCTGAGCCCTGATGGAGGTGATTATAGCATGTTCAAGCCTACGCTTAGCAAGAAGAGGGGCGCTGCTGCTTGGTGCTCTATCAGGGAAGCACTGCGTCTAGTCTGAAAAGGAAATATTGGGGGAACAATCCAACCAGGAGCAATATTAGACAACCCAGGGCTAATAATAGAACCTGTGATCTCCGTTCTGAAAACTTCCAGGTTTTTCCCTGGTCGGCAGAAAATAGGATTGAGATGCTGCGCAGGGCAGAGATTGTCAGTCCAAAAAAGCCCAGGATGGTTAATAGAGCCAGGAGTGGAGAGCGTTGAGCCAGGTCAATCCCGATGATAGCACGTACTGGGTAGCCTGCTAACAATGGGAAACCAGCCAAGGAAAGATGAGCCAGGCTCAGGCCTACAGCTGCGGCCGGTGTTTCAAATGCGCTACCCCGGACGGATTGGAAATCCAGCTTTTGGTTTTTCTCTTTGATAATCGAGAGAGATAAGGCCCATAAAGCAAAATTGAAGCCACGCGGTAATAGCAGTGCCAGAAAGAAAGCAATAATCGGTAGCTGATTGAAGGGACTGCTGACCTCGGTTGTTCCCGGTTGGAGAGTCGGGATGACTTCGCGGACAGTCAAGAGAAACAGCCCTACTTCGGTGATCACGGCATACCCGAATATTCTCCCTAGGTGGTTCTGGAAAACCGACCAAATCCCTGCTCCAATAATCATGATCAAGCCTACCAATGTCAATGCATTTAAGATATAGGGTTGGTTGGGTAGCCAAGGATAGCGTGAAAAGAAACTGAAGATGAACAGGGTAATAATCTCTGGCAGGGTAAAGAGGATAAATGCCGCTGCATAAGGTGGAGAATCCTGGGCTACCATCGGAATCCATGAATAGAAAGGAAAGATCGAAAGCATAATAGCTAACCCAAGCCCCAGGATAATTACAGTTCGTAATAGGATTTCTGGATCATTAGTATTGAGCTCTGCTCGCGTAATCATCCATCCTGAAAATATTATCAGGAGCATTCCCAGGGTTTGAAAAGTCAGGAAGCGCACTGCTCCGCGTGAGACTGCTTGGCCTGGAGGTGCAAATAAAGGAATACAAATTAGCACCGCCATTTCGATGAAGAGGGCCGCGAATAGAAACGGTTCGACGCTGATTGCGGCAGTCAGCAAGGCCGAAATAGCCAGAACGCCAGGTACGAACAACCGGCTGACCGAGATCACGGTTGCTCCGACCAACCAAAGCAGCGCGCCAAAGTAAATGATTATCAAGATTGACCGGCTATCATTTGTGATACTAAATTGCCGCCCCAGCACAGGTAAGCTATCGCCAATTGTTAGGTTCGAAAGGGCGGGGATACCGCTCAGGTTGATTACTTCACCGATCGGTATCTGCCATGCCATGACTGCCAGGAAAAAGCTAATAAGCATTCCGAGTAGCTTGGTCAGGCGATCCCACCTGCGCAGCAGGTAAAGAATTGCAGCAATAAGACCTGGAAAGAGGATCCAGATTACTGGCGCATTCATTCGTTTCCCTCGATCTCAGGAGATATGATCAGGTAAGCGCCTACCAAAGATAGTCCGAGGGTTACTGTAGCGAGTAAGCCAGCGACCAGTGCCGAGCTCTCAATTTCTGCGTAGATGATTTCAAATCCGCTGAGCAGGGTCAATAGGCCCAATATCGTCGAAAAAACATCTGTCCGAAAACCGATTTGGAGCAAGCCCATTCCAAGCAGTAACAAACCAGCCCACAGTTGTGCATTTTTTATCCCTGGAATCCAGGCCTGGACTGCTGGTGAAACAGAAAATGTGAATATGGCGATGATTAGAGCGGCCAAGAGGCGAAAATATCTGGCTGGATCAGCTCGTAGAGCAGGCAATTTCATGGCAGTACGCGTAGCTGTTGGCTCGGTTTGGCTAGGTGTTTGAAGAAATTGCCCAGTTTGGCCAATTAATGCCATCCCTAGGACCGCTGCTGCCATCCACCCTGCCACCAGCTTAGAAACTGCCATGGCCATTGGCCAACTGTTGCTAACCAGTAGAAATACCGCAAGATAGATTAAGCTAAGCAACACCAACCGGATTCGCCAATCAATAAACAGGATCATCAAGATGGAGCAAAAACTTGCTAATAGAAATACCGGGATTCCGAGCGTCTCGCTCAAGTACTCATCCTCCTCCACCCAGTTGGAACAGCAAGGCAAACAGAAGGAGGATGAATAAAAGCGTCCACAAGGTTCCTGCCTCGCCTTCCATGTTGGCTTCAAAAAAGCCTATCAAGCGTCCGGCGAATGAATAGACTGGCTCGACCAAACGGGCAGCAAGTGCTAAGACGGGTACCCTGACCAGGTGGCTTCCAACACGATCGAATTGAACTGGCGAACGAAGGATAAACCAGGCCAGGGTGATCGAAAATATGAATACTGCAATTCCTGCCCAGCCACTACCCAGGGATGGAAAAGCTTGGAGATCGTTGCTTATCCCTGGTGAACCGAAAATTAAAACCAGCCAATGGCTTAGGGGTAGAATTACCAAACCTGTACTATACACCAGGGCCAGCCAGGGGGCTAAGCCATTCAGGGGCGGCCAACTGTGAAAAATGATCAATAGAAATCCCGCCACCAGAAAGACATGCGCGACCAAGATTACGATCCAAGCCGGGCTGGTTGAGAAAGCAAGGTTAGGTTCTGGGTAGAGTGAGGCCGCTTGCCAGGCTGGCGTAAATGGTAGCGAAAGTATTCCAAGTCCGCTGATCACGAATATTGGACGTAGCTGAGGTTGCTGTCTGCGGGAGAAAACAATCAGGCTGCCCAGTAAAACGCCAGCAGTTCCCAGTGCTTGACTGGCTTCTTCTAATTGGCTGGCGCAAGCTACCACAGCCAATCCAGAGCATCCCAACAGCCAGTAGCGGTGGGCATCCAACTGCCGGGCGAAAAGAAGCCACAGGAAACTGTTTACAATGGCAAAGACCAAGCCAATCATCCCAGCAAACTTAGTAATACTGGGCAACAGGCCTACCCGAGCACACTGGCTAATAATAGCTAATGCTGTTGCAGCAATCAGCAAATCAGAATAATAGTAAATAAATTTTCGCTGGCTAGTAGTCCGGTTAGTGAAAACTACTGGCGTGATCGAGCCCAACCGTAAAAGCGCTCCACCAAACAACAGCGTATTGGTCTGCAAATTAATCGGTGGCAGGTTGATGGTGACTCCAGGTGGCCTGGTGAAAGATGCACCAACGATCAGGAAAAGACCAGCCATGCGAATCGCCAGAGGAAATAAAGCCGCAAAGCCGGATTTTCGCGTCAGCAGCATCATTGCTAACCAGCTCAAGTCGAACGCTGCCCAGGCGAGCAGTAAAGTATTGATATTTCCTGCAAAGATCGACCACAAACCCAGAGCACATAGGATTAAGGCTACCGGCCAGATCGGCCAACGTGTGGCGGTGTGATCTTCAGGGGTCGGCTGGGAGAGAGAGGTAAAGACCATGCCTACCAGGCAAGCTGTCAGGCTTAGACTGAATGGCCAGGATGTTTGGTTCAACGAAAAATTCGTCAGAAAAGAAAAACTAATTAGGGACTGGTTCGCACCTAGGGAAAAGGATTCCGGTAACCGAATCCTTAAGGTTAAAATGATAGCCCAAACCAACAGGGAGGCAAGCGCGCTAAAAAACCAGATTACCCCTAACCTGGGTCGCCATAAGTAAAAGGCGATTAAAACAAGGGCAATCAGAATTAGTATGGCGAGTGGGAGCAGGGTGAGCATGAGGTATCCCGTAAAAGCTATTCTCGCAAGGTTGGCGGCGCCCAGGAAAATAGGCTCGGGAGGCTGTTCTCTGGTTGAAAAAGGGTCAATGATCCAGGTTGTGAGCGGCGACCAAAAATTACCAGGCCCGATTTTTGGATTACTAATGCACCGCTCCCATCCGGTGACCACAATATAGATTGGACATTATCCGCCGAGTAACTCTGGTAGTCAAGTTGATCTGAATCCAACTCAAACCAGAAAAGGTCCAGTTGGTTTTTACTACTGTTTGCCTGGGTCGAAAAACAAAGCATTTTTTCTGAGATGGCTGCTATCCAGCCAGCTTGCCCAACGGTTGCGAGTAAAGCGCTATTGCTTAAGAGTTCCGGGTGATCTGATGAAATCCTGAATTGGCGATCCATAACAAAAAACTCTTTTCCGGTCGGCATGATCTTCCAGAGATAGATGGAAAAACCCAGGCTTGTTTTTTGTTGGGGATTGCTGATCACCAGGACTTCTCCACCTGGCATCCAGGTGGCATTTCCATCGCCTGCGACTGAAGTTTTAAATGTGTCCGGGACTTCATTCCACCGTCCCTGTCGGGTGTCCAGGATCGCGCTCCATCCAATGCCGGATAAAGTTTGAATTTGGGTAAGGAGATAACGCCCCTTGGGAGACCAGTTTAAGTTTCCAAATGAAACCGTTATAGATGATGCAAGTCCTTTTGGATCGGTAACCTCGATCTGATGGGATGCCAGCAACTGCGGTTTTCCCTGCCCAAGTTTTGAGAGCCAGATGCCGTCATCGTCCTCCCAAGCTAAGGAATAACCATCCGGCGACCAGGTCAGGGATGAGCAGGTTTGCAATTTTACCTGTCGGCATACCCCAACGGATTTTACTTCTTGTGGATTATTAATTGCAATAGCAGTGATAGTCACTGACTCGTCCACTGCTTGGTAGGCTATCATCTGCCCATCGGCGGAGGCGCGTAACTGGAAAATTCTTGGTATCGACTTTAATAAGCTGGTGACTTGCTTGTTTTTCAGATCTAGCAAATCCAGGTTAAACAGTTCGCTTCCATTCGCAGATACTTTCGTGGAACGAAGAAGAGCAACCCGCCTGCCATCCTGGCTGAGAGAATATTCCACGACTCCCTCTACAAGTGGGGTTTTATAGTTAGTCACATGATCCCAGCGCATCAATCTACCATCTTCCAGGAAGAGTAAATCGCTCGATGCTTCAGGCGGCTGGGTTGCGAGAATCAAGGTTGGTTTAATCGCGGGGGAAACTGTGGACTCAGTGCTTAGCTGATCAACCGGCAGGGCGGGGGTGTGAAACACGGGAAAGGGAAGGTCAGTTTCGATGGTTGGTGTCGGGCTTGGGTCTGCCGGTGATAACGGGGGTTCCGTCTCCCGAGCGAGAGGCAGGCTACATGCGCTGACCAGGTAAAGCACCACAAGTCCAATACAGCCGCGTGTAAGGCCTGTTCGGCTGATGCCTGCTCCCCTGGTTTGCTGGTTGATCAACGACATTCCGAATAGGAACGAACCTAAAGGATTGGTGCTCCAGGGCGGCGATACAAATATCGGCCAGCTCCGGCTCTACCATGCCATTGACCACGATTGACAATAGTCTGACCGCGCAGCAGTACCCTTTCAGGAAAACCAGTTAGTTCCCAGCCTTCGAACAGGTTATAGTCGGTCCGATGCTGAGCGACTTGCTGTCCATAAGTAATTTTCCGGCTGGGATCCCAGATCACCAAATCGGCGTCTGAGCCCGGGGCCAGGCAGCCCTTTTGGGGATAGAGACCAAAAATCTTAGCCGGGTTGGTACTCGTTAGTGCTACGAATTGATTAAGAGTAATCCGGCCAGCCTGTACGCCATAACTCCATAAAATCGGCAGCCGGTCGCCGACAGCAGGAAGCCCATTGGGGATTTGCGTGAAATCTTTCGCCCCTAGCTCTTTCCCGGGAATTGCAACTGGTTGACCCTCGTAAATAATGGGTTGCGAGCCATTATAGAAAAACGGACAATGATCGGTACCGATCACTTGCAGAACGCCCCCGGCAAGCCCTTGCCATAAACGTTCGTTGTCTTCTCGAGTTCGCATCGGTGGGCTACAGATCCATTTCGCTCCATCTGGCCGCCGAAGGTCATCCTCGGTGAAGAAAAGGTATTGCGGGCAGGTTTCTCCCATCACTGATAGCCCATTTTGACGGGCATATTGGAGCATATCCACCTCACCACCAGCGTTCATATGAACGACATAAAGAGCTGCCTCAGCCAGGGCGGCCAGCGCGGCGCCGCGTAGGGTGGCTTCAGTAGCGCTCCAGTTGGGGCGGGTGCGAGCATGCCATTCGGGTGTCGTGTGACCGGCTGCCAGCGCTTCGGCAATCAACAGTTCGATCACATCGCCGTTTTCAGCGTGAAGCATGGTTAATAGACCATTTTGGCGGGCAATCCTCATCACCTGGAAGATTTCGCCATCCTGCAAGCGTAAGCGGCCATTGTAGGCAGAAAAAACTTTCAGGCTGGTGATTCCCATCTCAGGCAAGGATGGTATTTGCTTGGCAACCTGTGGATTGAAACGGGTGATATTCATGTGAAAGCTATAATCGATCGCCGCCTTTTTATCTGCCTTATCATGCCAGGCTCGGACACAGTTATCCAGGTTATCGAAATCCTGTGAGATGAAATCGATTACTGTGGTCGTTCCGCCGAATGCAGCTGCCTTATGGCCGCTATAGTGATCATCGGAACTCACAGTGCCGAACATCGGCAGGTCAAAATGTGTATGTGGGTCGACGCCACCGGGGAGAATCAATTTCCCGGTCGCGTCGATCACTAAACACCCCTCGGTGGCAATATTCGGTTTGATCTCGGCGATTTGTTGGTCGTGAATCAAAATATCGGCCTGGAATGTCGATTGATCCGTGATCAGCGTTCCTGATTTTATGAGTGTTTTCATTCGACTACCTTCAACTGGCTGAGCTAAACATTATCGATCACCACGTGGTTGTTGACGTCCTGGCTGAAAGCGATAGAAAGTGCAGCGCTGGTGGCCGCGCACGCCCAGTTGGTTGTGGTATCCAACCTGGATTGCCTAACATCTGCCCGCTGGACCTCGGCTCGGAACAAATGTACCCTGGTGGTGTTGAATTCACGGGTCCGTAGTTTATCGTCTCGAGAAGTCCAGACCAGTTCAGCGCTGTCCACTGATTCCGGTTCGCAGTTCGGATTATTGGGTTGAGAAGAGTTCGACTCCATGGTAGATCTATTCAATGCTTAATAGTTCATGACTCGGGAATTTGGTCAATGATCCCCAAAAGGGCGGCCAAGACCTTCGGATCCAGGTCCTGTGGTTCTTCAATCCTGTAATTCTGCTGCCGGATGGCGCGTTCACGCAAGGCGCGCCATAAGGTTTGACGTTCTTCTGCTTCGACAACCAAGTCGTTCAGTTTCTTAGCCCTTGCGAGATATTCTCCAGTGGTATACAGAAAGGTAATCCTGCGCCAGCTTCCGGCCTGGATCGGCTCAATCAATCTTTGAAGGGGCCCAATTTGAATTTTGTAGTATTCCTGATGGGCATTTGGGTGGTTGGGCTCATCCCGGAGAAGTTCGGCGCGGGTGGCCAGTTCGTGGCCCAGCACCGGCGCAATGAAGTCGATCCGCCACTTGTCTTCTTTAAAAGCCGAGGTTTGATAAAAAGCCAGGTAATCTACTGCGATGACTTTAGGCGCACTCCGTAGAGGAATCCGGTACCAACCAAGCATGCGCGCAATCTCAAAATCACGCCGGTCATTCATCACGGCAACCAATACCAGAGCTTGTGGAGGAATATCAAGGCTCATTAGTTAATAGTCTACCACTGGACGAATAAACGATCAACTGAATAACTCCTGTACATCTTCAGCCGTAAGTGACTTGAAAAAACCGCTGTCGGTGGTGATAATCTGCTCCACCAACATCTTTTTCTTTTCCTGGAGTTGGAGGATCTTCTCCTCGACCGAATCTTTGGTGATGAGCTTAAAAATGAAGACCGGTTTTTCCTGCCCAATTCGGTGAGATCGGTCGCTGGCCTGCATTTCGACGGCTGGATTCCACCACGGGTCGATGTGAATAACGTAATCTGCTGCGGTTAGGTTCAATCCTTGTCCACCGGCTTTCAAGCTAATTAAGAAAAAAGGGATGTGTGGATTGTTTTGAAATTCATCCACCAGCTCCATTCGGTTGCGAGTGTGCCCATCCAGATACGTATAAGGAATCTGGCGCTCATCCATCGTTTCTCGAACAACCCTCAGCATCTGGACAAATTGAGAAAAGATCAATGCTTTATGATTTTCAGCCTGGAGCGTTTCGATGGTTTCCACTAAGAGCTCGAATTTACCTGACTCGCCGCGGAACTTTTCATCAACTAGGCGTGGATGGTTAGAAATCTGGCGCAAACGGAGCAGCCCTTCCAGAATTCGAAACCGGGATTGGTTCAACCCTTCTTTCTCCAGCATTCCCAGGATCATACCCCGGTAGTAATCTCGGGTCCGGTTATAGATTTTTCGCTGTGCGGGTTCCATATCGCAGTATAGAACCCGCTCAGTGCGAGGTGGAAGTTCGGGCGCAACCTGATCTTTTGTCCGGCGCAGGATGAATGGATAAACAATCCGTCTGAGAGCCAGAGCAGCTCTTTCATCAGCCTTCTTTTCTATTGGTAGTACGAATTCGTTCTTGAAGAATTCCAGGCTTCCTAACAGGCCTGGATTTAAGAAAGCAAATTGCGACCATAACTCTTCGGTCGAATTTTCGACCGGGGTTCCGGTTAAAACCAGGCGGTGATTGCCATTAAGGAGCCTGGTTGCGCGGGCGGTTTGTGAGAGTGGATTTTTGATTGCTTGTGACTCGTCGAGCAAGATATAGTTGAAATGATATTTGCTCAATAGCGTAATGTCGCGGAGCATAATCCCATAAGTTGTAATCACAACGTCCACTTCATTAAACTTGGTGAAATCCTTGTCTCGGCTTGGATCAAAATACTCCAGTATTTTCAATCCTGGAGTAAACCTGGCTGCTTCTCGCTCCCAATTGACCAACAGCGAGCGGGGAACGACGATCAGGCTGGCGCGCTTTTCAGTCCCCTGGTTCTTGCTCAACCCCTCTAGGCTTTGAAGAAATGCCAAGACTTGGATCGTTTTTCCAAGACCCATGTCATCAGCCAGGCAACCGCCGAATTGATATTCGCGTAAAAAGTGCAGCCAATCATAGCCGGCTTTTTGATAGGCTCGCAATTCGCCGGTGAAACCGGCCGGTAAGGCTGGCGAGGAGATCCCAGTGAATCCCAATAGTTTTTGGTGAAAAGTGGCGTACGTATCATCGAAGGATTTTTCCGCAGATTCAGCCAAGGCCTGGTCAATGAGCCCGATATGGTACTTTGGCATCCGGACCCCATCTTCGGTTTCGTTGCCCAGATTAAATAAATACTTGTATTGCTCGGTCCATTCTTCCGGGATAGCACCCAGGCTGCCATCTGCTAGCTTGATGAAGCGATCTCTTTTGCGAAATGCACGTCGGATCTCCTTAATTGAAACTTCAATTTCGCCAAAATTAACGATTGCTTTTACATCGAACCAATCGATACCCGATGAGACCTGAAAGGAAATAGTCGGCGTATTGCGATTTACTCGTGCGGTTTTTAATTGTTCTTCACCAAACACTTCATAGCCATGCTCGATTAACCGGGGAACATGGTTGAGGAGAAAATCGACCGGGTGAACACGGGCGCGCAGGCTCAACAAGCCTGGGCTTGACGCGTTGGGGCGGCGTTTCAGGCCGTAGCTTGCGGACGCCAGGTCTTCGAATGCTGTTCGTTCAGCGTCGGGCTTCCGGTAGACCGACACGAGAGTCCAGGAGTCCTGTTCTTGAAGAATCGTTTCAGCTGGAAAGCGCGGATCGAGTGGGACCTCATATTTATTGTAAGCAAAACGCAACTCGGCTTCAATCCCAGCCTCAGTTTCCTGCAGATACACTCGTTTCTTCGGTTCTACCTGGATCGAATGGCGTTCGATCAGGTCTCCACCGAGTTGGATTTTTTGAGCCAGGGGGAGCAGGTACTTCTTCTGAAACAATGCCTCATCGCGATTGGGAATCAGAACCGAGGCAGTGTCAAGCAAAAATTCAAAAATTTCGATTTGTTCGATGTTGCCAAGCTTTATGAGGTTGTTGGAGATTAACATCCAGCCCGACGCAGGCTCAATAATATCAACGGGTAGTTTTTCGTGAATAGGTAAATCCAGCGATATCTCTGGGATTACCAGGCGCCCCTGAACCTGGATACCATTACTGACGCGGTTCAATGACAAAGCCAGGTTACCAGGTGCGCTCCGCACCTGGAGTTTATTCTTGATCGGGTTATGTTCCTCACTCTGATAAAGCGGGTCCCCCGCTTCCGCAACCAGGGTCAGGTATTCATCAAGCGGGAATCCACTCGAAGAAAATACAAAATTACGAGAACGCTCCAGAAGGATATTCGCCAGGATTACACTTTGGGGATTCGCATTCAGGCAATTTTCCGGTTTTAAGAGTTGATAAGGAGTACGTAATTGGCTTGAAATCTCGGGGGTGGTTTCTACTTTGCCTTGCAGCTTAACCATATCCAAAGGATCTGGAAGTTCCTGGATCAACTTTTTCAAGGATGAAGATGGCAGGTAATAAGGAACTATTTTCCAATTCCCACCTACTGTCACGTTCCGATGCAGGCTGAAGAAGAGCAAGAATGGATTTGAGGCTGTTTTTTTCGGGGTTGTTGAAGATGTGTCAATAATCCGGTTAATTTGATGCCGCCATGTAGGCGGCAGGCGCTGCTGCAGTATATCTCGCACGGCCAGGCAGGCTGCAATATCATGCTCACAAATCAGCCCGCGATACGCGTAACGGCAATCGCATTTCAAGTACAGGAAATTTTTTGCTACCTTGATTTCAATGCGATAGGGGTGACGATCGTTCAGCAAACAGGATGCGGAGTCTTCCCTTAACTCAGTGACCTGTACCCGACCGGCTTGATGCAAGGATTGGCCACGTTGATAGATTTCCTGATCAACAGCTTTTCTTAACCGTTCATCATTCAATGTCTCGAGGTTCAACTTTGTCATTGTGTAATATATGATCCTTGCCTGGAAGAAGAAAATTTCCGCAAACAATAATTATAAAGCTATCAGGGGAGCGATTACCATCCTTTTAGATAGTAATCACTCCCCTTTTTCAGCTTTCTCAAGTTTAGCGCAGGTATCTAGGGTAATTACCTGTGCACAAGATAGATAAAGGGACTATATTAAGCCGACATCGTGATTGAACTCGGTGATCAAAGCATCAATTTCCTCAACCTGGCTGGGGATTTCATTCCAATAATTTCGTTCGTACCACTGGGCTTGAATTTCTTCGTAGGTCTTTCCTTGCTGCTCGACCCAGGTGAAGTATTTCAGGTTGTGGACACGTCGCCGTTCAGAATAGGTCAGCTCAACCATGTTGTCGGTGGATTGACCTTGCAGGTAGTGAGCAAAATCGGCTGCGGCATTCAGCTCTGAATATTCGCCGAACTCCTGGTGCATTTCTTTCAGCCGGCTGCCATACAATTCCATCGAATCCGTCAGGACAGTTAACACGATATCCTTAGGCCCAAGTTCATAATACTTAGCCATCTTGATGGCTGTGAGCATGTTGGAAATTCCAGAAAAGCCCATCAGGTCCAACTGGCTGACGATGTTCTCCGGGACACCCTTCTTCACGAGGAACGCTCGACCGGCTGGCTCATTGAACAAGCGGGAGAGATTGACCACCGCATTATCGTCAATTGCGACCACCAGGTCGGTGTTCTTGGAGTTGTGAATCCACGGAACATGCTTGTCGCCAATTCCTTCAATCCGGTGAGCGCCAAAACCATTCTCGAGCAGCGTCGGGCACTGCAGCGCTTCACTAGCAGCAATTTTACTGCCTGGGAAGAGGTGTTTCATGTAATCACCGCTGGCAATCGTTCCGGCCGAACCGGTCGCTGAAGCCATGCCTCGATATTCATCGCCAGGTCCCATGACTTCCTTCAGGACCTCTTCCATCGCGTGACCGGTGACGTTATAGTGCCAGAGATAATTGCCAAATTCGTCGAACTGGTTGAAGATCATTAAATCCTGGCCAGAGCGGCGTAATTCCCAGCACTTGTCGAAAATTTCTTTTACGTTAGATTCGCTGCCCGGGGTGGCGATTACTTCGCCAGCAATTTTCGAAAGCCACTCAAACCGTTCACGACTCATCCCTTCGGGCAAAATAGCAATCGATTCACAAGCCAAGAGAGCAGAGTCATATGCACCGCCACGGCAGTAATTGCCGGTCGATGGCCAGACAGCTTTTTGAGTTGTAGGATCAAACTGGCCAGTCACCAGACGCGGCGCCAGGCAACCAAATGCTGCACCAACCTTGTGGGCGCCAGTGGGGAACCATTTTCCAATTAGAACAATGACCCGCGCCTCGG
>CAZAGA010000005.1:0-28266 GCA_964484335.1 uncultured Anaerolineaceae bacterium | reverse complement strand
TCTTCCGGCTTGAGGATGGATTTGCCGAACGAGCGATTTACGTGATCGATAAACAAGGGGTGATCCGCTTTGCTAAAGTTTATCCGCTGGACCAGCAGCCGGATATTGAAGAGCTGTTCCGAGCTTTGGAAGAAATCCAGCCGGTTACCAATGCCGGTGGTCTTTCTCTACCGGCGCCTGAGAAGCCACCCGCCCCGCCGCCCGTTTCAGTTCAACCAGCCGCTTCGGCCCAATCGGCCCCTGCGGGCGATGTGATCATGTACTGCACCCCCTGGTGCCCTGCCTGCCGCCGAGCCAAGGTTTATTTTGCCGAAAACAATGTCCAATTTACGGAAATCGACATCACTCGCGACCGGGTTGCTGCCCAGCGAGTTCGAGGATGGGCCAATGGAAACGAAACCACCCCGACTTTCGATATCAAGGGAACCATCATCGTTGAATTTGACAAAGTCAAAATCGCCAAAGCATTGGGCTTACCGGTCTGAGTTTGCTCGGGTTGGCGCAATTGCCTTAATCAGCCTGGGATTTGCTCTCCTGGCCTGGAGCCTGGCAGTCACGCAGTTGGTCCGCGCCGACTCCCCACAAGGCGGCCCAACTAAAACACCGACCCGGACGCCTGAACCCGGTTATACCGCCACCTTCATCTTACCACCGCTGACCACCCCAACCACCCCGCAATCCAGTGATCTTAGCCTGCCCCTCGTCAGGGGGCCTGGCGGCACACCCTGGGCTACGCCAAAATCCTTACCAACCGGCACTATATACGACCAGGCCGCCCTGGTCTTAACCCTCGAAGCCCGCGCCCAGGCAGCCCAGGCTCAAGCTGCCGAACCTGATTTCTGGTTTTTCATCCTGGTGATTATCTTGTCCGCTGCGGCGGTGGTAGTTTTCGTTCTGATTAACCTGCTGCGTCAAAAGCAACCGCCTAGCAGCGGGAATCCTCCCAATCTACGAAGCTGACCTTTCGCTATACCAGGCAAAAAACGATCACTTCCCTTGGACCATGAACCCCGATTGTCAGGGTCATTTCAATATCGGCCGTCCGTGACGGACCGCTGATCAAAACTGCCGCAGGGGCATCACACAGCGCCTGGCAGGCGGTTTTTTCTTTCAGGAAACTTTCCAGGTTGTCATACAGGCAGGCCGACTCCAGGATCGCCAGGTGGATCTCTGGCAACAAGGAAGCCGATAAAGGCTGGCCCTTACCGCCAGCCAGCACCAGCGTTCCGCTGTTGGCCAGCCCGGCCAGCGCGCCAGTCAGGCCAGCCTGGGCTTTAGCGTCTGGGCTGTGAACGATCTCGATCCCGCTTGCCTGCAGCATAGGCATCAAGCCATCCGGAAGGCATTCCGCTTCCCAGGCCAACAGCCGCTCCACCCCCCGCTCTCGCAGCAGGCTCAGCACGTGGTCAGCCAGCTCCCGGCGCGGGCAGAGCTCCACCTTACCGCCCAATAGCGCCAGTTCTTCGCGAAAACGCTCAAGCCGCGAACCAGAGCTCCGCTCATCAGGCGGCGCTAAGTCTGCCTCTGCATTTGCCGCCTCGGCCGGTTTGCCAACCGGAGCGGGCGGCTGGCTAACAAGCTCACCATAACGCTGGTGGAAGGGCTTCAATGCGGGGCGGGGAAAATCTCGGCTTGCACCCCACCCCGTCACTGCTGGCAGGCGCAGCCAATCCGAACGCGGTGCTGCCAAACGCCCCAACCAGGCCGCCATTCCCTGCGCCAGCCGAAAACGAGCCGGCGAGCGCGCCGCCCAACTGAACAGTCGCAGCCCCAGACGCAGGCCATGTGGCGCAGCAACTGGCCGTGGGGTGGACGCTTGTACCCCTCCTGCCGTTGGCGGAACAAAACCAGCCCTCACCCGCAGCAGCAAGCGCGGCAGGTCAATCTCCACCGGGCAGGCTTCTTTACACGCCCCACACAGGCTTGAGGCGCGCGCCAGGTTGGCAAATTCACCAGCCCCAAACAGCGCTGGCGAAAGCGCCGAGCCAATTGGCCCCGGGTACGCCGTTGCCTGTCCCTGCCGCCCAACATAAGCGTGCCCGCCAATCTCCTGAAAAACCGGGCAGGCATTCAGGCACGCCCCGCAGCGAATACAATACAACGCTTCCTCCAGTGGGGACCCCAGCAGCGCGCTCCGACCGTTATCCACCAGGATTAAATGCCGTTCCAATGGCCCTTCCAGCTCACCTGCCTGGCGAGCTGCACGAATCAAGTTGGTGTAGACCGTCAGCTTCTGGCCGGTCGCCGAGCGCGGTAACAGCTCAAGCAGGCAAGCCAGGTCTTCCAGGCTTGGGACCAGGCGCTCAATCCCCATCAGCGCAATCTGCAAGCGTGGCAAACCAGTCACCATCCGCCCATTGCCTTCATTGGTCAGGAGGCAGAGTGACCCACTCTCCACCACGCCGAAATTCACTCCACAGATCCCCAGGTCTGCCGTCAGAAACGCCTCGCGCAGCACCTTCCGGGCAATTGCGGTCATGGTGGGAATGCTTTCATCATACGGCACGCCCAGCTTCTCACTGAAAGTTCGGGCGACATCGCTCCGGCGCAGGTGAACCGCCGGGGTAATAATATGCGTGGGTCGCTCGTGACGAAGTTGGACAATATATTCGCCCAGGTCCGTTTCGACTACCCGGATCCCAGCTTGCTCCAGCCCAGCGTTCAAACCGATCTCTTCCCCCAGCATTGTTTTCGATTTCACCGCCAGGCGCACCCCATGCTGTTGAGCAAGCTCCACCACGATCGCAACTGCCTGGGCTCCGTCAAGCGCCCGATGGACAACCAGACCATTCGCCCGGGCTTTAGCGGTAAATCGCTCCAGCAGCTCCGGGAGGGCGGCAATCGTGTTCGCCCGAATCAGGTGCGCTCTCTGCCGCATCAGCGGCAAAGCTTCCGGCAGGCTGGCATAAGCCTGCCGGCGGGCCCGTCTGCGGCGCTCGGCATTGCCATCCAGGGCAGCCTGCAAGCCCTCGTCCGCCAGTGCAATCCGGATGAGCGTCCGAAATGGGTCAGCCATCTTCCACTCGATCGAGGATCTCAGCCAGGTGAACTGCTCGCGGCCGCTTACCAGCCCGCCGCAGCCCGCCATTGATATTGGTAATGCAGCCAGCGTCACAGGCTACCAACCACTCCGCTCCGCACGCTTCCAGGTTGGCCAGCTTGCGTTGCAGCATGGCCGACGAAATTTCAGGCTGCTCAACCGAAAACACCCCGCCGAAACCACAGCATTCATCCGAACCGGGCAGTTCCACCAGGGTTGCCTGGCTTACCGCCTTCAGCAGCGCCAGTGGCTGCCGGTCGACGCCCAGCTCACGCAGCAGGTGACAGGAGCGGTGATACGCCAGCTTGCCGTTCCACCGTGCCCCGCAATTTGTAAGTCCCAGTCTATCAACCAAAAACTCACTTAACTCATAAGTCCGCCGGGCCAGGATTTCAGCCCGCCGTAGCCATGCCGGATCATCGGCAAATAATTCTGGGTAGCCATGCCGGATCATTGCCGCACACGAGCCAGATGGCGTCACCACCGGGTCCACACTCACTTCAAATACTTCAATCGTATGCATCGCCATCCCACGTGCCTCCTGGCGCAAGCCAGCGTTGAAGGCCGGCTGCCCGCAGCAGGTCTGCCCAGTTGGGAAGGCTACATCTACCCCGGCTCGCTGCAAGACTCGCAACACCGCCTCTCCCGTTTCCGGGTACAGGGTATCCATCAGGCAGGTAATCATTAACTGGACCGATGATTTCATTTAGATTAATTTTACTCTTCCTGCTCCAATACCTGCTAAAATCATTTAGCTTTTAGTGGTAAGATTAATTCCGCAAATCTTAAGGAACGTAAAACCACAGAGCATCCATTATGCAATTTAACCCTGGCATAATGGATACTGTTTTGAATAAAAAGGATATCTATTATTATGAAATCTTTCCTGGCAAAAACCGAGCTCCAGTTCAATCTCCCACGCCGGATTCACCGCCTGGGTGAGTTAGTGACCAATCTTTGGTGGACCTGGAATCCGGATTGTATGCGCCTGTACTCTCGCATCGACACCGTTCTGTGGGAGACTGTCAATCACAACCCGATCGTTTTCTTACGCAAAGTCGATCCCGAAAAGCTGGCCGAAGCCGCCAACAATCGCTATTACATCGAATCTTACGAGCGCATCCTGCGCGCCTTCGATCAATACATGAGCCGTACTGAAACCTGGTTTGCGGACAAATATCCCGGCCGCAGTGACCAGTTAATCGCCTATTTCTCGATGGAATACGGCCTGCACGAATCGTTGCCATTCTATGCTGGCGGCTTGGGCGTATTATCCGGCGACCACGTCAAAGAAGCCAGCGATATGGGATTGCCGTTTGTGGCCGTCGGCCTTTTCTACAGTGAAGGCTATTTCAACCAACGCATCACCGAAGACGGCTGGCAGGAAGCCCGCTACACGCGTTACGATCCGCAAAACCTGCCGGTTGCCCTGGTAAAAGGCAGCGATAACCAGCCCCTGACAATCTCCGTCCAACTACCCGGCCGCACGCTCAAAGCACGCATCTGGGAGTTGCATGTTGGTGTAGCGCCGATTTACCTGCTCGATCCAAACCTGGAAGAAAATGCCCCCACCGATCGCAACCTGACCGCCCGGCTATATAGCAGCGATCCAGAAATCCGCATCTCACAAGAAATTCTACTCGGCATCGGTGGTGTTCGCGCCCTGCGCGCACTCGGTTACCAGCCGGCTGTTTGGCACATGAACGAAGGCCATTCCGCTTTCATGGTGCTCGAAAGATTGTGCGAGCACCTGCAAGCAGGGCTTACCTTTATGGAAGCATCTGATGCCGTTCGCCTGACCAGCGTCTTTACCACCCACACCCCGGTGCCTGCCGGCAACGACGAATTTGCCCTCTGGTTGATTGACAAGTACTTTGCTCCCGACTGGATGAACTTACAACTCAACCGCGACCAATTCATCGACCTAGCTCGCCACCCGCTCAGCTGGGGCGATTCGTTCAGTATGCCCGTTCTGGCCCTGCGCTTCTCCGAAGGCCGTAACGGCGTCTCTGAGCTGCACGGCCACGTCTCACGCGAGATGTGGAAGTTCGTCTGGCCACAGCGCCCGGTCGAAGAAGTCCCGATCAAATATGTAACCAACGGCGTCCATACCGGCACCTGGCTTGCCCGCCGGATGCGCTCGCTGTATGATCGCTACTTCAGCGCCGATTGGATGGAACGCCTGGACGACCCTGACATGTGGAAGCTGGTCCGGAAAATCCCAGATGAAGATCTGTGGGCAGTCCGCCGCCACCTGAAGCGTAAATTGGCTTATATGATCCGGGAGCGCGCCCGTCGCTTGTGGCTAAAAGGCGGTATCCATCCGGTCCAGATCCTGGCCTCCGGTCTGCTTCTCGATCCCTACGCCCTGACCATCGGATTCGCCCGCCGCTTTGCACCCTACAAGCGCGCCAACCTGATCTTGTCTAATACCGAGCGCCTGCTCAAGCTGGTCAACCGCGCTGGAATGCCGGTCCAGATCATTTTTGCCGGTAAATCACACCCCGACCATGAAGGCGGTAAGCTGCTGATCCAGGAAGTTTACCGGATGGTGAAGAAATCCGAATCCGGTGGACGGCTGGTTTTTCTAGAAGAATATGACATGTACCTCGGCCACCTGCTTACCCAAGGGGTAGACGTCTGGATGAATACCCCTCGCCGGCCCAACGAAGCCTCTGGCACCTCAGGCATGAAAGCTGCCTTGAACGGCGGTTTGAACTTCTCAATCTTGGATGGCTGGTGGCGCGAAGGCTACAATGGCCACAACGGCTGGGCGATCGGCAAAGACGAAGAATTCAGCGATACCGAAAAGCAGGATGCTGAAGACGCTCTCAGCCTGTATGATACGCTTGAGAACGAAATCATCCCGCTTTACTACCAGATTCGCTCTTCCGATGGCTTGCCCGGTGAATGGATTGCCCGGATGAAAGAATCAATCATTACCCTCAGCCCTCGTTTCAGCATGACTCGCATGGTTAAACAATATGTTGACGAGTTCTATCTACCGGCGATAAACAGCCTTTCGGCGATCGAACCGGCGCCGGCGGAAGATTGAGCGAGGTCGAATAAATCATGGAGCTTGTTTTAACCCCTCAGGCCTTCTTAGGCGCTGGCCTGATCTTCCTGCTGCGCGTCATGGATATGACTCTGGACACGCTGCGAGTCCTGGTGGTAATGCGCGGCCGCAGATCGATTGCCTGGGTGCTGGGCTTTTTTCAGGCCTTGATCTTCGTCCTGGCAATCAGCTCTGTCCTGAGCAACCTGGATAATCCCCTGAATGTGGTTGGCTACGCTGGCGGTTTCGCCACCGGAAACGTCGTGGGAATGTGGATTGAAGAGAAGCTGGCCATTGGCCACATTCATCTAAACATCGTCAGCTCTCGCCTGGGCTCAGCCATCGCCGAACAGCTGCGCGCCGCCGGCTATGCCGTGACCGAAATTCCGGCCCGTGGCAAAGACGGCATGGTCGCTTTACTGAACATCAGCGTCTTACGAAAAAACGTTGTCCAGGTTCACAAGCTGGTCAACGAGATAGACCCGGATGCATTTATCACCGCTGAAGACGTCCGCCCAGTTCGGCGCGGCTTTTGGCGGGCCTGATCAGGTGTAAAACTGGTAGATTTTTTCATTTCCGCTCTCACCCTTTTCGCGCTGCGGCTGGTGGATGTTACCCTCTACACCGTCCGCATCCTGATGGTCATGCGCGGCCGCAAGGGGATGGCCTGGCTGTTCGGTTTTTGCCAATCCATCGTCTTCGTTACGGCGCTGCGAGCGGTCTTGACCGATGCCACCAACTGGGGCAAGATTCTCGGCTACTCCGCCGGCTTTGCCACCGGGGTGATCAGTGGCATGTGGATTGAGGAGCGCCTGGCCCTCGGCTATACTCATTTTCGAATCATCAGCCCTCGGCTGGGCGCCGCCCTCTGCGACAAGCTTCGCCAGGTCGGCTACGCGGTGACAGAAGTCCCCGCCCACGGCAAAGATGGCATGGTTTCCTTGCTTAACCTGAGTGTCCAGCGCCGGAAGACAGCCCAGGTTGAGCAGATTATCCAGGCCATCGACCCGGAAGCCTTTATCACCGCCGAAGCGATTAACTCAGTCCGGCGTGGCTTCTGGGGAATCTAACCATCCGGCGATAAGATGCCAGTCAACCGCCAGGCATAGGCAGAAAATTCAATCAATATGAAACAAGTCTTACAAAACTTACGCACTGGTGTGACCGAAGTCGTCGATGTGCCCGTTCCGGCCCCCCAGGCCGGCGAGGCGCTGGTGCGCACCTCGGCCTCGCTGGTTTCAGCCGGCACCGAACGGATGCTGGTCGAGTTCGCCGAGAAATCCCTCGTCGGCAAGGTTCGCTCACGACCCGACCTGGCTCGCCAGGTGATCGACAAAGCCCGCCGCGAAGGGTTGCTCACCACCCTCGAAGCTGCCTTCAACCGGCTCGACCAGCCCATGCCGCTGGGCTACTCTTCCGCAGGCACCATCATCGCTCTCGGTGCAGGAATGGAAGGCTTCCAGGTTGGTCAGCGCGTCGCCTGCGCGGGCGGAGGTTATGCCGTCCATGCCGAATATGTCTGCGTGCCGCGCAATTTACTCGCCCCGCTGCCTGACTTGCTGGATTTCGAATCAGCTGCCTTCACCACGCTCGCCGCGATTGCCTTGCATGGTTTTCGCCTGGCCCAGGCCCAACTTGGCGAGAAAGTCGCCGTCATTGGGCTCGGCCTGCTCGGCCTGTTGGCAGTTGGCGTCGCTCGAGCAGCCGGTTGCTCCGTCCTGGGAATTGACCTGGATCCGCGCCGCACCGCCCTGGCCGCCTCACTCGGGGCGACTGCTGTGCTGCGCCAACAAGCTCTGGAAGCCAATGCTGCCTTTGCTCGTGGACGCGGCTGTGACGCGGTTTTAATCTGCGCCGACACCCCCTCGGGCGACCCAGTCGAGCTGGCTGGGCAGATCGCCCGTGACCGGGCGCGCGTGGTCGCTGTTGGCGCAGTCGGCCTGCAGCTACCCCGCAAACTCTACTATGAGAAAGAGCTCACTTTCCTGAATTCACGTTCCTATGGACCCGGCCGATACGACCCGGCTTACGAGGAAAATGGCCAGGATTATCCCCTCGGGTACGTTCGCTGGACTGAAGGCCGTAACCTGGAAGCTTGTGTAGAATTGATGGCCTCCGGCGCGCTGCCGGCCTCTGCCCTGATCACCCACCGTTTTCCTGTTGAACAGGCCTCCCAGGCCTATGAGCTGATTACTGGAAAACTGCAGCAGCCGTTCCTGGGTGTGTTGCTCACCTACCCCCCGGTGTTGGAAAGCCCATCAGTCGAGCCGGTTGCAAACCAACCTCTCGTTCCTCCCCTCCAGCCAGCAGCCGGACCAGCTTCCGCTCTGGATACCGTCCGGTTGGGCGTCCTGGGCGCCGGAAATTTTGCCACTGCCGTCTTGTTGCCCGCCCTGAAAAGAATCGACCGTCTTGAGTTGGTCGGGGTAGTTTCAGCCTCCGGCGCCAGCGCCCAGCATGCCGCCCAACGCTTTGGCTTTCGCTACGCGGATAGCCAGGAAAACCGCCTGCTTGAGGACCCCCAGGTCAATACCCTGGCCATCCTCACCCGCCATAATCTCCACGCCCGCCAGGTCCTGGCCGGGTTGGCAGCTGGCAAGCACATCTTCTGCGAGAAACCGTTAGCGCTGAACGAAGCCGAGCTGGCCGAAATCGAGAGCGCTCTCTTGGATCCAGCCAATACCCACCTCAAGTTGATGGTTGGTTTCAACCGCCGCTTCGCCCCCCTGGCCGTGCGCCTGGCCGAATTTCTGGCGGGTCGCTCCGAGCCGCTGGTCGCTCATTACCGGGTAAATGCCGGTTACATTCCCCTCTCCCACTGGGTTCATGATCCCCGCCAGGGCGGCGGCCGGTTGGTTGGCGAAGGCTGCCATTTCATTGACTTCCTGACCTTCCTGGTCGGCGCACCGCCAATTGCGGTTCGCGCTCAGGGCCTGCCTGATTCAGGCCGCTACCGCGAAGACAACCTGCTGCTCAGCTTCCAATTTCCAGATGGATCCCTGGGATCGCTCTGCTACCTGGCCAATGGAGACAAAGCCTTTCCCAAGGAACGTGTCGAAGTCTTTTGTGCCGGTCGGGTCGCTGTCCTGGATGATTTCCGCAGCCTGGAGCTGGCTCGCGACGGGCAGCGCCAGGTTCAGCACTCCCGCCTTCGCCAGGATAAGGGCCATGCCGCTGAATGGCAGGCCTTTGCTGCGGCCTTGCTGTTCGCTGATCCATCACCCATTCCTTTCAAACAGTTAGCCGGCGTGACTCGCGCCTCCTTTGCTGCGGTCCAGGCCCTCCGCACCCGCCAGGAAATCACCATTCGCCCGTGAAGAATGATCTGGACTTCATTCGAATACACAAATATTCTCAAAATAATACTATCTTTTCAATTTCATATGATGTAAAATAGGGACAGAAATATCCAACGATCGGGTGGGACGATCATGCAGCCAAAACAAATTTCTCTGGTTTTGCTTTTCCTCATCGTAATCCTGACGACCGGCTGTTCAGTTTCTCAACAGCAGATCCTGGTCACCCAAGAAGCGGACTTCGACGTCGCGCCAGTATTGCGCGAATTCTATAATTTTTTGGGTGGACCCGATGTTGTCGGCGCGGTAATCTCAGAACCGCAGGAAATTGATGGTCGGACCTACCAGTATGTTGTTGCCGGCCTGATGGTTTTTGATCCTCAAGCAGTCGCCACTCGTCGCTTCCAGCTTGCCGGACTGGGCAATGAGTTTGGAGTTGAAATCCCCAGTGATACAGACTGGCCAATTGCTGATGTCTTTCGCCCGTTCTATAATCGACTCGGCGGGGAGGCTTTTATCGGCCGGGCGCTGACCGGGATGGTCTATAACAGTGAGAAAAATCGCACTGAGCAGTATTTCGAGAATCTCGGCTTTTACCAGGGACCGGAAACCGACGGCAATGTCCGCTTGTTGCCGTATGGCGCCTGGCGCTGTGGCCAAGACTGTGCTGCCGATCCGTTGAATGCCGCTCCCTTTGTACCAGTTCCAACTCATGCCCTTGAGGCCCAACCAGCCCTCCCTGCGCCGCCGCCCACTGCCCTGCCCGCCGCCCACAAGTGGCTGATCCAGGTTTGGGAAACTTCCCCGATGGTGGCTGCTGACCAGGAGCAGGATATTGGCATCAGCGTCCAGCGCGATGGTCTGTTGTTTGAAGGCGCTCAGGCCTCCCTGGTCGTTGAACTGCCAGACGGCACCGTTCGAAACAATGACTTTCCACCGACTGGACTGGATGGTGTGGCGCACATTAAAGTCGAACCGATCGAAACCGCCAACGGTACGATCATCCCCTACCAGGTCTGCATTGCCAGTGAGAGCGGTGATAAATACTGCGTTCGCCAAAGCTTTCTGATCTGGACTACGCCCTGAGCACTTGATCGCCTCCATCCCCCTGTTCTCCATCCTGGCAGCGAAACCAGTATAATAGCTGCCAGGATGAATTTTTCTTCGCGCCTCACCCTGGCCTGGGGGGCCATCGGCGAGTTGGGTCTCGCTCCGCTGCTTCGCTATGCCCTTTACCAGCTTGGTCTACGCAGCGGCCATTACCGCCGGTTGACCAGTCAGCCAGGCAGTCAATCCCCCTGCGAATTTCACCTCCGCTTGGTGCTCCCCGATCCAGAATCGCTGCTCCAGGTGATGGGCGAAGCCGGCCGACAGCAAACCCTCTCGGTAGCCCAAGAAATCCTTTCTGGCCGTTTCCGCCTGTTTGGCGGCCCTGCGGCGCCGCTCCAGCTCTCCCCGCCTGGCAAGCCGTTTCATTGGACCTGCTACGAAACCGGTCAAGTAAATCCAGTCTGGGAAGATATCAAAGAAATCTGGGAGCCAGCCAGGTTCGATTGGGCCTATACCCTGGCGCGTGCCTACCGGCTCAGCGGAGACGAACGTTTTCCGGCCGCCTTTTGGGATGGCTTTGAAACCTTCCAGGCTGCTAATCCGCCTTACCTGGGCCCAAATTGGGCCTCCGCTCAGGAGGTCGCCCTGCGCCTGATCGCCTTGGCATTCAGCCTGTCGGCCTTTTCCGCCTCCCCTTGCACCACCTTACAACGCCGGGTGAAGTTGGCCCAGGCTCTGGCTGATCATGCGCAGCGCATCCCGCCCACCCTGGTTTACGCTCGCGCTCAACAGAACAACCACTTGCTCAGCGAAGCCGCTGGGTTATACACTGCTGGGCTCTCCCTGCCCGAGCACCCACAGGCTGCCAGGTGGCGCGCCCTGGGCTGGAAGACCTTTAATCACGCTCTGCAGCACCAAATTGACCCGCATGGCGCCTACATTCAGCACTCCACCAACTACCAGCGCTTGGCGCTGCAGCTATCCTTGTGGTTCACCTGCCTAGCCGGCGCTCACAGCCAGGATCTACCTGAGCCTTCTCGACAGCGCCTGGCCAGCGCAGTGAGCTGGATGCTGGCCATTACCGACCCGATGAGCGGGCAGGTTCCTAACCTCGGCCCAAACGACGGCGCCTGCATCCAGCCGCTCAGCGCTGCTCCATCCCAAGATTATCGCCCCGTTCTCCAGGCCGCAGCCCAGGCTTTTCTCGGCCAGCGCCCCTTCCCGGCTGGCGCCTGGGACGAAGTCGCCTTATGGCTGCCCATTGCACCTCCCCTGCCCATGGCCGCCTCGCCCAGCGAAAACCTGCCAGCCACGCCCCACATCCTGCGTAGCCCAGACGGCTCTACCTGGGCCTACCTGCGCGCCGCCCGCTTCCACAGCCGTCCTGGGCACGCCGATCAGCTCCATCTCGACCTGTGGCGCGATGGCGTAAACCTGGCTTGCGATCCAGGTACCTGTTCTTATAATGCCGCGCCGCCCTGGGACAATCCCCTGGCGCATAGCGCTGTCCATAACACCCTGACCGTGAACAGCCTGGAACAAATGCGCCGCACTGGACGCTTCCTCTACCTGGACTGGGCCCAGGCGGAAGTAATCGCCGGCCAGCCAAACCCGGATCGGTCCTGGCGTCAGCTTACTGCCCAGCATAATGGCTATCACCGCCTTGGCCTGATCCATCGCCGCCAGGTATCTGCCCTGGAGGATGGGGATTGGCAGGTCGAAGATCAGCTCCTGCCCTCGGCTACCCCTGGCTCGGCGGAGCGCTTTTCCATCCGTCTGCATTGGCTGCTGCCCGACTGGCCCTGGGAGTTGGAAGAAGCCTGCCTGCTGCTCCACGCCCCGCAGGGTCCAGTCCAGATCAGCCTCACCACCGGGCTGGGCGTCCTGCCTGGCAGCCTGGAGATTGGCCTGGCGCGTGCCGGCGAGCGCCTGGTCGGTCGCTCGCCGGTCCACCCCACCTGGGGTTGGATCTCGCCCACCTACCTCGTCAAACACGCTGCACTTTCCTTCTCCTTGACAGCCACAGCCACTATCCCGGCCAGTTTTCTCACCATCTGGCATTTTCCATTAAAATAAAGCGTTCTGAGCGCGGCTGACTGCCGCCCCAGTCGAAGGATAGGCATCCAGAGCGTGGTTGAGTACAGCCGTAGTCGTAAGGTAAAAATGAAAGCGCGCGCAGCAGCGATATTAATTGAAGACGAGCACATAGCCATGATCGAGCGCCACCGCCATGGAAAACTCTTCTACGTCTTTCCGGGCGGGCATGTTAAAAATGGCGAATCACTCTCTGCCGCGGTCGCCCGTGAAGTCAAAGAAGAGCTTGGCCTGGAGGTCCAGGTTGGGCGCCTGGTGGCCGAATCTACTTACCGGGAGCGCCCCCATTACTACTACCTGGTCGAGCGCCGGGGGGGCGTCTTTGGCGATGGCGCTGGGGCCGAATTATCCCGCTCCGCCGAATCCGAACGCGGTAGTGTTCAACCAGTCTGGCTGCCGGTCAGCGCCTTTGACCAGCTCGTAATTTACCCCGCCTTTCTGGCCAACCTGGTCCGCAAGGCGCTTGAGAACGGCTGGCCTGAGCAAGTCGTCCAGTTCATCGAACCTGAAACGCCAGGTGAATGATGCACATCTTGCTGATTCACCAGGCCTTTGCTGCCCTGGACGAACCCGGGGGGACGCGCCATCATGAGCTGGCCCGTGGCCTGGTCCAACGCGGCCATCAAGTGACCATTATTGCCAGCCGGGTTAGCTACCTGACTGGCAGCGCAGGCGCCGGCTCTGCTAATCCCCCACCCGCCTCAGATACCAGCCAGCCAGGCATTACCATTCTTTATGCCTACACCTACTCAGCGCTGCATAAAAGCTTCGTCCACCGCGTCATCAGCTTCTTCAGCTTCATGATCTCATCCTTCCTGCTTGGACTAAAGATTCGCCAGGTGGACCTAGTCTGGGGCACATCCCCGCCGATCTTTCAGGGACTAACCGCCTGGGCGCTGGCGCGCTGCAAGCGGGTCCCTTTCCTATTCGAAGTGCGCGACCTGTGGCCAGCCTTTGCCATCGGAGTAGGGGTCCTGCGCAATCCCTTCCTGATCCGGCTTTCAGAATGGCTTGAAAGATTCTTATACCGCTGTGCCAGCCAGGTGCTGGTCAATTCACCCGGTTTCATCGAGCACGTTCAGCAGCGTGGCGCTCACCAGGTAGCTCTCGTCCCTAATGGCGCCGATCCCGGGATGTTTGACCCGGCCGCCGATGGCGCTGAGTTCCGCCGCGCTCATCGCCTGGAAGGTAAATTTATTGCCCTGTATGCCGGCGCTCATGGCCTGTCAAATGATCTGGGCGTCTTGCTCCAGGCCGCCCAGCGCCTTTCCGGGCAACCGCAGATCGTGATCGTCTTGCTCGGCGATGGCAAAGATAAACTCACTCTCCAGGAGCAGGCTGCTCGCCTCGAGCTCACCAACCTGGTGTTCATTACCCCGGTTCCCAAGCGGGCAATGAACACCGCACTGGCGGCCAGCGATGCCTGTATCGCCATCCTCAAGCCCATCCCGCTCTACGCGACCGTCTACCCGAATAAAGTCTTCGATTACATGGCCGCTGGACGGCCTGTACTGCTGGCAATCGACGGCGTGATCCGTCAGGTAGTTGAAGATGCCCAGGCTGGTCTTTTCATCCCACCAGGCGATGCGGAGAAAATGGCCCAGGCGATCCAATGGATGGCGGATCATCCGGCTGAGGCGAGCACCATGGGCGCGCGCGGCCGGCAGGCGATTGAACAACATTTCAATCGCACTGAACTGGCTGATAAATTAGCCTTGCTTCTTGAGAATATGCACCAAACCTACCGGCGTTAGCGCCGGCTAGTCTCAGTCAGCGGCCAGTTAGGCAGTACATCCATTTCCAGCCCATCGCGCTGTCCATACACATAGCGGTAATATCCCGCCGCAGCAATCATCGAAGCATTGTCCGTGCACAACGAAATATGCGGAATGTGCACCGGGAAGGTCTGCTGAGCCAGGAAAGCCTGGCGTAGAGGTCGATTTGCAGATACCCCACCCGACACTAGGATTTCCTGTGCTCCCAGCGCTTCGGCTGCCTGCAGGGTTTTACCGACCAACACATCCACAACCGCTTGCTGAAAGCTCGCTGCCAGGTCAGCCACGGGTAAGGGCAATCCCATTTCCTGCATCCGCCGCACCTCTCGCAGCACTGCCGTTTTCAACCCGCTGAACGAGAAGTTCCAGCTCCCCTCCAGCCAGGAGCGTGGGAAGTGAAAGGCCTGGGGATTGCCGCCCTCCGCTGCTCGCTGGATTGCTGGCCCGCCGGGATAGCTCAGCCCGATCAGCCGGGCGACCTTATCAAAAGCCTCGCCAGCCGCATCATCCAGGGTTGCTCCCAGGCGTTTATAATCCAAATGTCCCCGGATCAACACCAGCTCCGTATGCCCACCCGAGACAATCAACGCGATTAGTGGAAAACGCGGTTTTGGGCTCAAGTTCACCGGGTCAGTCGTCGCTAGGTCCACCCAGGCTGAGTACAGGTGTGCCTCCAGGTGATTGATTCCCAGGATCGGCAGTCCACTGCCCAGCGCCAGCCCTTTGGCGGTATTCATTCCCACCACTAACGAGCCAGGCAAACCCGGTCCGCGCGTCACCGCAATCGCATCCAGGTCAGACAGGTCAAGGTGGGCGCGTTTCAGCGTTTCCTGGATAATCGAATAAATCGTGCGAATGTGCTGACGGGAGGCCACTTCCGGAAATACGCCGCCAAACTGAGCATGCAAGTCAACCTGCGAAGCGACTAAGCTGGAAAGGACAATTCGCCCATTTTCTACCACCGCTGCAGCCGTTTCATCGCAGGAAGACTCGATTCCCAAAATTCGCCCGGCTGGCAATTCGACCGTTTCAGTAATTTTTTCTTTTTTCATCGTGCTACCCGTTTGTATTGATGGGTAATACCAGGTCGAGCGGATATTCCGCCAGGATTTCGACCTGCCCATCCGGCCGCATCCAGACCGTATCCTCCAGGCGCACCCCCATCTGGCGGACTGGGTCATAAAGTCCTGGTTCAATCGTCATCACCATCCCCGGCAGCAGCCGGTCTTTCTCGCCGGCGAATAGCCCAAACTGCGGTTGCTCATGAATGTTTAGACCCAGGCTGTGTCCCAGGCCATGCACAAAGCCAGTCTGTGTTTGTGGGTGGCTGCGTGGCGTCGCGTAACCGCGTGCTTCGAACAACTCGCAGGCTCGCAGCATATACTGGCGGGTAGGCATGCCGGCGCGCAATTCGCTCAAAATCGTCTGATAAACCCTCCGCACATCCTCGTACAAAGTCCAGGCAGCCTCCGGGGCATACCCCAGGCACCAGGTGCGTGTGAAATCATAGAAATAGCCACCCCCGGCTTCACACGGAAAGATGTCGAAGATAATCGTCTCGCCCAGCCGCAGCGGTTGGCTGGCGGTCCCACTGCTGTGCGGTACTGCTGCATCATAGCCGCTGGCAAAGATCACACCTTCCGGATTCTCTACCCCTGCCTCCGCCAGCCACAGGTTGATTTTCCGCTTCACCATTCCGATCGTCACCGGCTGCCCATCCCGTAGGACCAACACGCCATCGCATGTCGCCTGGCTGGTCAGAAATTCCGCCGTTTTCCCCACCACCAGGGTCGTCGCCTGGCCCATCCGGCGCATCCGGTTTACCTCGGCTTCGTCTTTGGTCGCCATCGCCTGCATCAACGATGTGCTGCCCGCTTCCGGAACAAACTGTAAGCCTTGCATCCGGCGTTGCAGTTCGCCAAACACCGCCAGCGCCTGGCCCGCCTCCATCCGCCCGTATAAAGCCACCCGTCCGTTAGTCAGCCCCTGGTCAGCCAGCATCCGCTGGTAGCGCAAGATCTGGTATTCCAACAGATCGCCCCGGGCTGCCTGGTAGATCTCAGCCAGGCCGAACTCGGCCATGTTACGGGTCGCCAGGCCAGTCCGGGCGGCTTCATCCCGCTCCATATCCGCGTGGAACAAGACCGGTCCTTGTCCCCGCTGCTTAATCAAGTCTGCCTGGGTCAGGTTGGCTTCGGTGCCCAGCAGGTACACCATCGCCGGGTTATGATCGCCCGGCCCGGTCACCATAAGAGCATCAATTTGATTGGCCTGCATAATGGAATCTAGATCGCTTTTCATAGCTCCAATTATAGTCGATTTGAATCCGTCGCCTTTTTTCAAAAAAGGTTATTGACATGCCTTATGATCTATGCTATGATGAAACCGGTATCAGAAACCGATTTCAGAAACCGGTTTAATAAAAACCTTCGCCACCTGTTTGCCAAACAAATCATATGCCAAATCGTGCAACCATTTCTGATGTCGCTCGCCTGGCAGGTGTTTCAAAGAGCACCGTAAGCCGGGTATTGAACAACAACCTTCAATACATCCGCCCAGAAACCGTTGAACAGGTGCGTAATTCGATCGAGGCCCTTGGATACCAGCCTAGCAGTGTTGCCCGCAGCCTGGTTTCGAAACGGACCCTTTCGGTTGGTTTATTGATCTCGGATGTTGGCAACCCCTTCTATTCAGAAGTGATTCGCGGCGTAGAAGAGATCGCTCTCCAGCAAAATTACAATGTATTTCTTTGTAATACCAGCTACGATCATGCCCGCGGGTTGAAGTTCATTCAGTCGTTAGTTAACAAGCAAGTCGATGGCGTTTTACTGATGTCAAGCTCAGTTTCTGACGAATGGATCAACGAGCTCGCCCGTTGCCGGACCCCGGTAGTCGCCCTGGATTGGCATCCGACCGCACTGGTCACCGAGGGCTCGGTTGGAGTCATTGGAGTAGATTTCGAAGCCGGTATCCATCAGGCTGTGAATCATCTGATTGAATTAGGTCATCGCCGTTTTGCGCATGTCAGCGGCCCGCTTGGATTGCACACCTCCTGCGCTCGCCAGCAGGCTTTCATTAAAGCCCTGGAAAATCATGGAATTTCTCCCGAGTCGGTCGTCACCCTGGAGGCTAACTTACGCCTGGATGGTGGCCGCGGCGCCTTAGAACGCCTGGCACTGCTCCCCGAACCTCCGACCGGTGTGTTTGCCGCCAATGACCTGACCGCGATTGGCCTGGTTTGGGCCGCTCAACAATCTGGCCTGCTCATTCCCGAAGACCTTTCCGTGATCGGGCTGGATGACATCCAATTGGCCGCAGAAATTCTGCCTCCCTTGACCACCGTGGCGATGCCCCGCAGCGAGATTGGTCAGATGGCGATGGAAATGTTGCTTGAGTTAATTAATAACGCCCCAGAAGCCAAAGGCATCGCTAACTCCATTGATGTCTCCACCTCCTTGGTCGTCCGCCAATCTACCGGTCCCGCTCCTGACCTGGTAAAAAGGTGGCGCTTACCGTAGCGCCAGACGCCTACTAAAAGGTTTTCCATGAACTTGCGTGAAAGAACCTTGCGTGCCTTACGCTTCGAGACCATCGATCAGTTCCCTACCCAGGTGAACTTCACCGACCGGATGGGGCAAAAGCTGGCCGATTATTGGAGCATCCCGCCCTCTGAACTCAATACCCGCCTCGGCAACTCCCTGATTCGGGTTGACCTGGCTGTCCCAAAGCGCCTCAGCCCGGATGGCAAAGTAAGCTTTGATTGGTGGGGCGTGGGCTACTCAACAGATGAAGAAGGGTATTTTCCGTGTGTTAATCCTCTGAAAGAAATTTCAGATTTAGACAAGTTCCACTGGCCAGACCCAACGGAAATTGGGCTCCTAAACAAAGCCCAACAAATAATCGCCGCCGATCATAAGCAGCATTTCATCGTGCCCAATTTCGGCTTCGCCCTCTTCGAGCGAGCCTGGGCCTTGCGCGGCTTTGAACCCTTCCTCATGGAAATGACTTTAAACCAGGGGTATGCCTCTGAATTGCTGGACAGAATAACCGCCATTCAACTGCAGCTCATTCAGCGCTTCATTACCGCCGGCGTCGATGGTGGCTACTTTGGGGATGACTACGGCGCACAGCAAAACATGCTCTTCTCGCCAGCCTTATGGCGTAAGTTAGTCAAGCCCCGCCTGGCGAAGCTATTCCAGCCATTTGTCGAGCGCGGCCTCCCCGTTCTGATGCATTCGGATGGACAAATCCAAAAAATCATCCCAGACCTGGTGGAAATCGGCCTGACCGCCTTAAACCCGGTCCAACCCGAGGTACTCGATCACATCTGGCTGGGCAACACCTATCCCAAACAGCTGGCTTTTTACGGCGGCATCTCCACCCAAACGGTGCTTCCCCATGGTTCACCGCAGGATGTCAGGCAAGCAGTTAGCGAATGTATCGCGCGCCTTGCCCCCCATAAGACTGGCCTCATTCTCGCCCCATCCCATCGCATGATGGCGGATATCCCGATTGAGAATGTACTGGCCCTTCTTGACGCTTTTCAGGGTAGTTAAGCCTTTCGGTTCAAACACCTCTGCATGAAAAGGAGATGATATGTATTACAAAACAGACTGGGAACAAGCAAAAAAACGGTTGCTGGCTTTCTGGCAAAATGAGCTGATCGATCGGTGCTGCGTGGCAGTCTTCGCTCCTCGCAAGACTTCCAAACTGCCGCCTTTCCCAGAGCTTCAATGGGGGCCGTGGATGGGTGGTATGGAATCAATCCAGGATGATGACGAAGCTGCCCTAAAAGCCTGGTGGGTCGATCCCGAGCAGAATTACCAACGCGCCATGCTCTGGTTTGAAAATACCTACTTTGGCGGGGAAGCCATCCCGGCAACCTACGTCAATTGGGGAGCGATGGCTATGGCCGCCATGTATGGCAGCCCACCAAAATTTAACAAAGTCAGCGTCTGGTACCCTCCCGTCATCCAGGACTGGAATACCTGGGAATGGAAATTTGACCCGCAGACCAATGAGACCTGGCAAACCATCCTTAGGATTGAGCGTTATCTGATCGAGCAGAGCAACGGCCGCTATTTCGTGGGTAAGCCCGAATTGGGAAACGCCGGCGATTTGCTCTCCTTGATGCGCGGCATGGATAAGCTGTCCCTCGACCTGATTGACTTTCCCGAAGCTATCCACAAAGCTATCGAGGTGCTTTCCACCACCTGGGTCCAGCTCATGGAGCAGGTGTATCAAATGACCAGGCCTGTTAATGACAGCGGCGATGTACTCGCCTGGATGAGCCTATGGGCGCCTGGAAAGCACGACCAGATGGCCTGTGATTTTTCCACCGTGATCTCTCCATCCATGTTCCGAAAATTCTTTGTCCCGGATATTGTCCGCATGGGGAACTGGTGCGAGCATGGAACCTATCATCTGGATGGCCCAGCCGCCATGAAAAATATGCTCGACACCTTGCTCACCATTGAGCAGATAGACAATATCGAATGGACCCCCGGCGCTGGTTCTCCACCCACCTACTCGCCTCAATACATTCCTTCTTACCAGAAAATTCAACACAGCGGCCGCAGGCTTTACCTGCTGGCCGAACCCCATGAGATTGAGCCGCTTCTTTCCCACCTGTCACCCAAAGGGCTCTTCTTATGCACCCATGCCGATTCACAAGGTGAAGCAGATGAGTTGCTGGCAAAAGTGACCAAATTGTCTGCAAGCAAAAATATCTTTCCCACCTGATCCAACCAAAGGAGAGCGCTTATTGAGAGAGTAAATATTGATCTGAAACCTGTGAACCACCCTGCACCAAAACGATAAAGGCTTCATAAACAATGAGATCGACATGATCTCAGCCAATCAGATACATGGTCATTAGGATTTGAAAAGGAGAAATCGCTATGAAGAAGAGTTTGTACGTGATGCTGCTCATCCTAACCGTGTTGAGCTTCGTATTGGGGGCATGCGCAACGAAAACTGAAGCAACCACGGCTCCAGCCGCTGAAGAAGCAGCCAAGCCAGTTGATACTTCAAAAGCCGATCAGCGCTATGTAATGGTGGTGACCATCTCAGGCCATCCCTTCTGGACCGACATCAAAAAAGGCGCTCAAGACGCAGCCGACCAACTGGGTGTGAAGTTCGAGTTTACAGGCCCCGTCGAATATGACTCAGCCGCCCAGGCCGCCCAGGTTGAGCAACTGATCATCACGAAACCCGCCGGTATCATTGTTGGCAGCTACGATCCTTCGATGACTGCTGCCATCAATAAAGCGATGGAAGCCGGGATTCCAGTCGTCACATTCGACTCTGACGCCCCCGACAGCACTCGCCTCACCTATACCGGCCCCGATCATTATAAAATCGGTTGGGAGTACGGAAAATACATGGCCAAGTTGCTCGATAACAAAGGCAAAGTTGGCCTGCTCACCGTTCTCTCTCAGACCAACCTGATGCGCCGCGTTCAGGGCGTCAAGGATTACTTCGCCCAGAATGCTCCGGATATCGAAGTTGTCGCAGTTGAAGACAACAAAGGCGATGATCAGCTCACTGCAGATTTGACCAAGACCATCATCCAGGCCAACCCGGATATTAATGGTATCATCGTTTGCAATGCCACCGGTTCCGGCGTCGCGACCGCCTTGAAGGAAATTGACAAAGTCGGCAAGATCAAAGTGGTCACATCCGATGTTTCAGATCCCATCTTGCAAGGTATCCTCGATGGCGCAATCGACACGACCTCCTATGTGAACATTTACCTGGAAGGATATTACTCCCTCAAGTTCTTGTATGATTACGCCAATGGCTTCACCAAGGGCGTTCCAGGCGCTGATGTAGGCGTGAACCAACTTCCGACGAATGTTGACCCCGGCTTGTTCTTTATCACCAAGGATAACGCCAGCATCTTCATGACCAAAAAGTAGCCTGCTGGCTTCCCTCGCTTCATCCTCCGCCGGATCGATCGGCGGAGGATGAAGCCTTTGCTTGCCAACCACTCACAGCAATCTAGATACTGTTCCAAAGGGATTAGCATGAGTAGCATAGATATGCCTCTAGCCCAAAAAACGAAAAGGTTTTCTCGCATACTTTTCAAAAGAGAAGTCATGCTTGCCTTGTTCATCATTTTATTCGGCGGGATTGCTTCCTTCATATCCCCATATTTCCTCAACCTGGAAAACTTCAAACAAGTTTTGATCGCCATTTCACTGGACACGGTGGTAGTTGTCGGCCTGACCATTGTCCTGGTCGGCGGTGGGATAGACCTATCGGTCGGTTCCATCATTGGCTTTGCTGCCGCTCTCATTGGCATGTCATTTCAAAATGGCTACCCGATCGCAGCCACCGTCATTTTTGCTCTCTTATCCGGGGTGTTGGTTGGCACGATCAACGGAGCTCTGATTGCTTTCGTAAATATCAACCCGTTGATTATGACCCTGGCCATGATGGGCATCGCCAGAAGCGGTTCCTATGTGATCTCTGGCGGGTACGCCCTATCTTCAATTCCCGATCCCTTCACCGCGTTTGCTCGAAGCGATGTGTTAGGCGTCCCGACCCTGGCAGTTGTTGCCCTGGTTTGCGTATTAGTCGGCGGCTTCCTGCTCTCCAAAAATCTCTGGCTCCGAAATTACTTTTTTATTGGTGGTAATGAAGCTGCCGCATACCGGGCAGGCATAAAAGTTGAATTTTTCAAGTTCACTAGCTATATCATCTGCGGCTTGTTCTCAGCCTTGGCTGCCGTTTTGCTGGTCTCGCGAATGGGCAGTACCTTTCCGCATTCAGGCCTGGGCACAGAAATTCGCGTTATCTCCGCCTGTATCATTGGCGGCTGCAGCATCAACGGCGGGCGCGGCACGATTATGGGCGCTTTCCTCGGAGTGCTGCTGTTGGGCTTGATCAGCAACATCCTGGTATTGACCGGTGTTTCTGTTTATTGGCAAGGCATTGCCAGCGGTACGATCTTGGTCCTGGCCGTGCTTTCCGATGCCCTTTTGAACAGGAGAAAATATTAATGTTAAACAGGAAGAAAATCATCGAAATGAAGGGCATCTCGAAGAGCTTCGGCTCCGTTCAGGCTCTCGAGGAGGTTGATTTTGAGCTGTATGAAGGCGAAGTCCTGGCCCTCTTGGGTGATAACGGCGCCGGGAAGTCAACCTTAATCAAGATCATTTCTGGCCTGTTTCCTTGCGATCGGGGAGAAATGACCGTTTTCGGCCAAAATGTCCACTTTAAAAGCCCCCAGGATGCTCGGGCAATGGGGATCGAAACCATCTATCAGGACCTGGCCTTATTTGATAACCTGGATTTGATGGCCAATGTTTTTGCCGGTCGGGAGTTGCGCGGAAAAGGATTGGGAGGATTTCTCCGCCTGGCAGATCGCAAACAGATGTACCAGGAGTCGCGCCAGGTCCTGGAACACCTCGGCATTAATATATCCGACTATTATCAGGATGTCAAAAATTTCTCGGGGGGCCAGCGTCAATCTATTGCAATCGCCAAGGCAGTCCATTGGGGGCATCGCATCATCATCATGGATGAGCCCACCGCCGCCCTCGGCGTACGCGAAACCGAACATCTCTTCCGCCTCATTGAAGAGCTAAAATCGCAGGGGGTTGCCTTGATCGTGATCATGCACAACATCGATCAGGTCCTTCGAATTGCAGAGCGTGCAATCGTCCTCCGCCGTGGCAAACGGGTCGGCGGTGTAGATATTTGTGAATTTGGTCCAGGCTGCTACGAAGAAATCGTTAAAATGCTCATGTGAGTAATCCCATGACCAAAGACATCACCGAACGCCACCGCATCCTGGCCAATGAATTTTCAGCCCGCTTCGGGAATGAACCTCTGATCTTTGAGCATGCCCCGGGTCGAGTGGATCTGATGGGCAGCCACACCGATTATAACCAGGGCCATGTGCTGACCCTGCCGATTGATCGAGATACCTGGATCGCAGCGCGACCACGCTCAGACCGGCAGGTGGTGATTCATTCGCTAGATCTGGCTGGAGTGGGTTCGTTCAACCTGGATGACATTCATCCTGACCCAGACACCACCTGGTCAAATTATGTCCGCGGGGTGGCTATCGCGTTGCAATCGGAAGGGTATAAGCTGGCTGGTTTCGACGGCTTGATCCACAGCACTATCCCTTTACGTAGCGGCCTGAGTTCCTCGGCAGCCCTGGAAGTTGCCACTGCTAGATTATTCAACCGGCTGGGCAATTTAGGAGTCGACCCCGTGCATCTAGCGCTGCTCTGCCAACAAGCTGAAAACAATTTTGTCGGGATGAACTGCGGAATACTGGATCAATACACCTCCTCAGTTGGCCAAGTGGGCAGCGCGCTGCTCCTCGATTGCCGTTTTCTGACCAGCAAACCCATCAGTCTGCCAGAAAATTTAAGCGTGGTAATTTGCGATACTCGCTCGCACCGCGAATTAACCGGCTCTGAATACCCTGAACGGCGCGCCGCCTGTGAACAAGGCGCACAAATATTTGCTAAATATTATCCTTCCGTAAAAACACTCCGGGATGTTAGCCCAGAGATGCTCTCCGACAGCCGTGCTGCGCTACCCGCAATAATCGAAAAACGGGTTCAATTCATCATCGAAGAGGAACAACGCGTTCTGGATCTGACTGCAGCGCTTGCATCAGAGAACCTCAAGACCGTACATGCCCTGGCCGCTGCGTCCTTTACTGGCGCTCGTGACTTATATGAAATCTGTACTCCAGAAATGGAGGCCATGTATTCAGCCATGACCACTTCGCCAGGTGGAATCGGCGCACGCCAGGCTGGAGCCGGTTTTGGCGGCTGCATGGTCGCCTTCGTCGAATCGGCACTCCTGGATCAATTTGCAGACTCCGTCGAACAACACTATCAAGCTGCCACGGGAATTTCTCCGCTCGTTTACAAGGTTGCTTGAGCCATCGAGTTCACCTATGCTGCACATTTGTGGAGGCGCGCAATGAGCGAGTTTGTTGAGAAACAAGAGCATTTATTGACTTTAATCGCCGAAAAGAATCTTGACGCCCTGCTATTAACTCGGGTGAGCAGCTTTGCCTGGGCAACTTGCGGCAGGAGCTCGTATGTTGCGCTGACCAGTGGAGATGGCATTGCCTCCCTGCTGATTACGCCAAACCAACGTTACGTGATCACCAACAACATTGAAGCGCCTCGGTTAAGGGCAGAAGAGGGGCTTGCCGAACAGGGTTGGCAGTTTGAAATTGAAGCCTGGTATGCAGCAGGGAAAGCCCTCCCGCGCCTGGTCCAAGGACTGCAGGTGGGCAGCGATAGCACTGTGCCGGGAACACAAGATTTATCGCTTGAGATATCCCGTCTCCGCAACCGCCTGACAGCAGCCGAGGGAGATCGGTTTCGCCGGTTGGGCCAGCTCTGCGCCCAGGCTTTCGACCCAGTAATGTATTCCATTCTGCCAGGCCAGACCGAGCGCCAGATCGCCGCCCGCCTGGCATTTGAAACCGAAGTCCGTGGGGTTCAGCCTGTTGCAATCATGGTGGCGACCGATGAACGCATCTTCCAATATCGTCACCCCTTGCCTACCGATCGTCCGTTGCAAAAATACGCCATGGTCATTTTATGTGGGCGAAAATATGGCCTGGTCTGCTCTTTAACCCGCCTGGTACACTTCGGCAAACCACCTTCAGAATTGTCTGCCAAGTTACACGCTGTGGCTCAGGTTGATGCCACAATCATCGCCCACACCCGGCCAGGCCGGACAATCGGTGAGCTGTTCTCCATCGCCCAACAGGCTTATGCACAAACCGGTTGGCCAGATGAATGGCAAAATCATCACCAGGGTGGCAGCGCGGGTTATGAGCCGCGCGAAATGGTCGCCATACCGGGAATGACCGAAATCATCCACGCTGGACAGGCATTTGCCTGGAATCCCTCCATCCGCGGCGCAAAGTCCGAGGATACAATCTTGATTGGTAACCAGGCTTACGAAATCCTGACCGCCATGCCTGGCTGGCCGACCATTAACATTGAGATCAGCGGGCAAACCGTTCCGCGACCTGGTATATTAGAACTATAACGTAGAAAGGAATTCACTAGATGAACGAAACGCTAAGCTCACTCTTCAACGCAATTCTCGAAGGCGATGTATCCGCCACCAAGGAAGAAGTTCAGGCAGCCGTGGATTCTGGCCTCGAAGCTGGTCATATTCTGAATGACGGGATGATCGCAGCGATGAAAGAAGTCGGCAGGCGCTTCGAAGAAGGGGAATACTTTGTACCCGAGATGCTGATCTCCGCCCGTGCAATGCAAGCTGGCTTGGCATTGCTAAAACCTCACCTTGCAAGCAGCCAGGTAAAGTCCGCTGGAAAAGTCGCTATCGGTACAGTCAAAGGTGATTTACATGACATTGGGAAGAACTTGGTCGGGCTGATGCTCGAAGGCGCGGGGTTCGAAGTAAAAGACCTCGGCGTCGATGTGCCCGCCGAGAAATTTGTTCAGGCCATTCAAACCGATGCTGTGGATATCGTCGCCCTTTCAGCCCTGCTAACCACCACCATGCCAAATATGCAGGCTACCATCGAAGCAGTCAAGCAGGCCGGCTTACGCGACAAAGTGAAGATCATTATCGGAGGAGCGCCAGTCACTCAGGAATTTGCCAACCAGATCGGCGCTGATGGTTATTCCGCCGACGCCAGCCGCGCGGTCAGCCTGGCGCATTCCCTCTTGCAAGCTGCCTGAACCTGAAAAATCACGCTGCCGACGTGTTGCTGGAACAGCAAGAAAAAGCGACCCACGATCTAAAACTGTCCTTCCAAATAAGCCCGAGTACGTTCCTGGCGCGGGTTAGCAAACACCTCCTGCGCCGGGCCGTGCTCTACCACTTCGCCCAGGTACATAAAGATCACATAATCTGCCAGCCGCCGCGCCTGGCGCAAGATATGAGTGACCATCACCACCGTGTACTGTCCCTTCAGATCAATCAACCGTTTCTCAATATGCTGGGCAGAAATTGGGTCCAGGGCTGAGGTCGGCTCGTCCCCCAGAATAATCTCGGGTTCAATCGCCAGGCCACGCGCCAGGCACAAGCGTTGCTGCTGACCGATTGACAATCCACTTGCCGGGGCATGCAAACGATCTTTCACCTCTTCCCATAGCCCGGCTGTCTCCAGGTAGTGCCTCACTTTCGCATCCAGATCGCAGCCACGACCGCAAAGTCCATGGATCCTTAAGCCATACGCGACATTATCATAAATCGACATCGGCAACGGGTAAGGCCGCTGCGCTAGCAGGCCTGTTTTCTTGCGAATTTCCGTAACATCCACCGCCGGAGCGTAAATGTCCTCTCCGTCGATTAACACCTGCCCCTCCAGGCGAGTATCATCGTACAATTCTAGAAAGCGATTGATGCTCTTCAATAAGGTAGTTTTTCCGCATCCAGAAGGCCCCATAATCACCGTTATTTGGTGCTTGGGGATATCTAGGTTGACATTTTTCAACGCTTGACCGCTGCCGTAGTGTGTGGTTAAGTTCCGAATTTGGATATGTGCGTCCACTGATCTTGCTCCTCTTTACCTAGCTCCAGGAAATACTCCGGGCTATTTTATCGTGTACTTGTTTAGTCGGTTGGCCAGCCAGCGCGAGCCCAGGCTGATTGCCAGGACAATCCCTGTCAGGATCAAAGCAGAAGCATAAGCCCGCTGCTGTACTTCTGGAAAGGGCGTGCCTAGCTGGAAAAACACGGCCAGCGGCAGCGAAGCCACCGGCCGTAAAAGCGATGTCGGCATCCGGTCAGTGTACCCGGCGGTGAAAAGTACCGAAGCAGCGTCGCCAATCGCTCGTCCAAAGGCCAACAGAACGGCGGTGATAATCCCCGGCAGCATCTGGCGCGTCACCACCCGCCAGGCTGTCTCCAGGCGAGTAGAGCCCAGGGCAAACGAAGCCTGCTCCAGGTCGCCAGGTGTCATCCGCAGAACTTCGTCCATCGCTCGGGTCATAATCGGAATTTCTAGCAAGGCCAGCGTGACAATCCCGCCCAACAGGCTGGCCCGCATACCTAGCGCCAGCATGATAATGAAACCAAACGCGCCATAAACAATCGATGGAACCCCCCACAAGACATCCAGGGATAGACGAACAAAGTCAGCCCAGCGCGTCCGCCGGGCATAAGCCTGCAAGTACAGGCTGAGTGGTAAGCTGAACAGCAAAGCCAGTAGGGTTGCCCCACCGGCCAGGTAAAGCGAGCCTACGATTGCATTCAGGATCCCGCCCTCTTTTCCAAGATAGAAACCACCCTTCGGCGTTGAAAAGATCATTTCCCAGGAAAGCGCTGGCAGTCCACGAATCAACACCACCAGCAGAATAAAGCCCAGGCTGCCAGTCACCAGGATAAAAGAAAGGAGCATTAAGGCTTTGAGGATTTTTTCTTCCACATGTTTCTTCATCGCTTTGATTTCCCGGTAATTCGTCGTAGAATCAAGGTCGAGAGAATATTAAAAAAGAGCACAATCACCAACAAGATTAACGCAGCTGTCAGCAGTGCGGAGTCATACAAGGGGATCGACATCATCTCTCCATAATTGTTGGCAATTAGAGCCGGTAGCGGGTATGCCGGATCAAAGATCGAGCCGGGCATCTTTGCAACATTCCCCACCACCATCAACACCGCCATTGTTTCACCCAAGGATCGCGACATGCCTAGCACAATCCCAGCCACGATCCCAGGTAGCGTATGCGGCAGCACCGCGTCGCGGGTAGTTTGCCAGCGAGTTGCTCCCATTGCCAGCGAGGCCTCTCGTACGCCATCCGGTACCGTCCGCAGCACTTCGAAAATCACCGAGATTATAAATGGCGCCACCATCACCGCCAGGACAACGCCGCCTGCGAGGATGCTGAATCCAGTCGGGTTGGTGTCACGCAAAAAGGGGATAAATCCCAGGCTGCCGCCTAACCGTGGACCAAGCCATTGCACCACTGGAACAATCGCCAGCAC